>DCIF01000051.1 GCA_002315795.1 Bacteroidales bacterium UBA1733 | reverse complement strand
GAAAGGAGTTTTTACAATTAAAAAGCGATTTTTTGGTGGTGGAATAACGGTTCTTGCAAAAGAATGATTACCTTTGCATGTCAAAGTGAGTGAATGCACTTGGCATCAATATAACAAGAGCAATGGATATGTATCAGAATATAATCTTCGACCTGGTGGGGGTCGTGGCCGACTTCGGCACAAAGCGCATCTTTGAGCACTTCATGCAGACGGCAAAAATCAAGGCTGAGGAGACCGCATTCTTTGACGACTCCCCAGCCAATGTAGAAGTTGCTATCCGTTTAGGTATTCACGCAGAGGTGATGAAAACGCAGTTTACACTACCCCTTGCGCCATCATGGCCTTGGCTACTTTCATGAAGCCTGCCACATTGGCACCCTTGACGTAGTTGATATAGCCATCGGTCTGACGACCGTACTGCAGACACTGCTGGTGAATGCCGTGCATGATCTCGTGCAGACGCGCATCAACGTCGGCAGCACTCCATGAGAGGTGCATGGCGTTCTGGCTCATCTCAAGACCTGAAGTAGCCACACCACCTGCATTGACAGCCTTACCAGGAGCATAGAGCAGCTTGTGCTCGATGAATGCATCGATGGCCTCTGGGGTACAGCCCATATTCGAGATCTCGCCTACGCAGAGCACACCATTGGCGATGAGCGTCTTGGCATCTTCGCCATTGAGCTCGTTCTGGGTGGCACAAGGCAGCGCGATGTCGGCCTTCTGTTCCCAAGGCTTCTTGCCTGCATAGAAAGTAGCGCCAGGGAATTCTTCGGCATAAGGAGCCACGATGTCGTTGCCTGAAGCACGGAGTTCGAGCATATAGTCGATCTTCTCGCCACTGATGCCTTCCGGATCGTAGATGTATCCGTCAGGACCACTGATGGTGATGACCTTGGCACCGAGCTGTGTGGCCTTGGTGGCAGCACCCCATGCTACGTTGCCGAAGCCTGAGATAGCTATGGTCTTGCCTGCTATCTTCTGACCGGCGGTCTCGAGCATCTCGTTGACGAAATAGAGTCCGCCGAAGCCGGTAGCCTCAGGACGTACGAGCGAGCCGCCATACTCGAGGTTCTTGCCGGTGAGGACGCCGCTGAAGTCGCGTGTGATGCGCTTGTACTGGCCGAAGAGATAACCGATCTCACGCGCACCTACACCGATATCGCCTGCAGGGACATCGACCTCAGGACCAACGTAGCGATAGAGTTCGGTCATGAAGCTCTGGCAGAAACGCATGACCTCGCCATCGCTCTTGCCACGTGGTGAGAAGTCTGAACCGCCCTTGCCACCACCCATAGGCAGTGTGGTGAGTGCGTTCTTGAAGGTCTGCTCGAAGCCGAGGAACTTGAGGATCGAGAGGTTGACCGATGCGTGGAAACGCAGACCTCCCTTATACGGGCCGATGGCCGAGTTGTACTGCACGCGATAGCCGAGGTTGACCTGGATCTTGCCATGATCATCGACCCAAGGTACGCGGAAGGTGATGATACGCTCTGGCTCTACGAGACGCTCGATGAGTGAGGCGCGCTCGAACTCCGGGTGCTTGTCATAGACATCCTTGATAGAGATCAGCACTTCTTTTACGGCCTGAAGGTACTCCTTCTCTCCTGGGTGCTTGCGCTCAAGACCCGTCATTATTTCTTCAATGTTAAGCATGGTTTTGTATTGTGTTTAGAATTTGATTGTTCTGACATTTTGTCAGCGCAAAGGTAGGTAATAACCTCGGTATCGCCAAATATTTTCAATGAAATCGTGCTTTTTAAGACTGTTTTTTAGCAAAATGATGTTGTACAACATATTTTTGGGGTTAGGAGTTATTAGTTATTAGTTATTAGTTATTAGTTATTAGTTAGGAGTTATTAGTTATTAGTTATTAGTTATTAGTTATTAGTTATTAGTTATTAGTTATTAGTTATTAGTTAGGAGTTAGGAGTGATATTTAAAATTTTTTAAAAAAAAGAAACTGATTTGGTTGTTAGGTAAAATAGTCCTATCTTTGCACCACGATTAAAGCACACTTCACATGAAAAAGACGCTTAACTATATAGAGCTGGCCTTGTGTGTAGAAGACAAGGTGGTGACAGACGGAAAAGGACAGAACCGTATTCCTGAACCAGAGAAAGAACCGCTGTGGAGACGCTATCTGCGTACGTTCCACGATCCGCTCATTATTGTGCTGCTGGTGGCGCTGGGCCTCTCGTGTATCGTCTCGGGTTACGAGATCTACACCACGGGCAACTGGCGACTGCTCTTCGAGCCTATGGGAGTGCTGTTTGCCATCCTGCTGGCTACGGGTGTGGGTTTTATCTTTGAGGTCAAGGCCGAGAAGGAGTTTGACGTGCTGAATCAGGTGAAAGACACGCAGCTGGTGAAGGTGCTGCGCCGACCAGCTCCTGGTGCGGAACCACAGCTCTATCGCATCCAGAAGATGGATGTGGTAAAAGGCGACATCGTGCGTATAGAGAGCGGTGACCAGATGCCGGCCGATGGTGTGCTGCTGCAGTGTAATGCGCTGCGTGTGGATGAGAGTATCTTTACGGGAGAACCGTATGCCAATAAGTCTGCCAAGGCTGACTTATCGGAAACATCAGATACTCGTGACCAGATATCAAAGGAGGAAGCAGCCTATCCGGCTGACCGTGTGCTGCGTGGCAGTACGGTGATAGAGGGTAATGGCTTCTATCAGGTCGATGCCATTGCCATTGACACCGAAGAGGGCAAGGGCGTAGCACTGACACGTGAGGGTTCGACCGTGAAGACACCACTTAACCGACAGCTCGATCAGTTGGGTAAGCTCATCAGTACGGCCAGCTTTATCATCGCGGCGCTGATCGTGGTGGGTCGTCTGGTCTATTTCTTCTTCTTCGATGGCAATGCGGCCAACAATACCGATCTGCTGGCTATCGTCAGCTTCATCCTGCAGTCGCTCATGATTGCCATTACGCTGATTGTGGTGGCGGTGCCAGAGGGATTGCCTATGAGCATCACGGTGAGTCTGGCGCTGAGTATGCGTAAGATGCTCAAGGAGAAGAACCTGGTGCGCAAGCTGCATGCCTGCGAGACGATGGGAGCCGCTACGGTGATCTGCACCGATAAGACCGGTACGCTGACACAGAACCAGATGAGCGTGGTGGCTCACCAGTTCTATGGCCAGACGGATGTGGCGCTGGCCATGTCGGTCAACAGTACGGCTGCGCTGACGGCTTCTGAAGACAAGACACAGACGTATGCGGTGATCGGAAATCCGACGGAAGGAGCACTGCTGAAATGGGTGAATGCACAGGGAAAGGACTATCTGAAGCTGCGCAGGTCGGTGCAGGTGACCGACCAGAAACCCTTCAGCTCAGAGACCAAATATATGGAGACCACAGCGGTGTTGCCAGAGGGCACGCGCGTACGCTATTTAAAAGGAGCTCCAGAGATCCTGCTGGAACGTTGTGAGGCGCTGGCCGAAGGTGCCAGCAGAGAGGCGATACAGGCGCTGCTGGCCGACTATCAGTCGCGCGCCATGCGTACGTTAGGTTTCGCGTGTCAGGAGTTGGCCAAAGAGGCCACGGAGGCCGATGGTAAGCTGACGTTTGTGGGTGTGGTAGGTATTGCCGACCCGATACGACAGGATGTGGCTGAGGCCATCCGTGAGTGTAAGGAAGATGCCGGTGTGAAGGTGATCATCGTGACGGGCGACACCGTAGGAACCGCCAACGAGATCGGTCGCCAGATCGGTCTGCTGGCCGAAGGTGAGACCGATAAGACCCTGCAGGGTCCTGACTTTGCAGCACGTGAAGACAGCGAGCTGCGTCAGCTGTTGCGCGAACAGAAGATCAGGATCATCGCTCGTGCACGTCCGGAGGATAAGGCACGTCTGGTGAAGCTGTTGCAGCAGAACAAGGAAGTCGTGGCCGTGACGGGTGACGGTACCAACGATGCGCCTGCTCTCTCAAAAGCACAGGTGGGTCTGTCGATGGGTAGCGGTACGTCGCGCGCCAAGGATGCATCGGACATCACGATCATTGACGACTCGTTTGCTTCGATCAACAAAGCCATCATGTGGGGAAGGAGCATCTATCTGAACATACGGCGCTTTATCGTCTTCCAGATGACGATCAACGTGTGTGCGTGTCTGATCGTGCTGCTGGGAGCGTTTGTAGGTCTGGATTCGCCACTCAACGTGACACAGATGCTGTGGGTGAACCTCATCATGGATACTTTTGCCGCTGGAGCCTTGTCATCGTTGCCGGCCGATAAGCGCGTGCTGCATAGCAAGCCACGTTCGCACCGTGAACATATCATTGACCGGGGAATGGCACGTACGATCTGCGTCTGGGGACTGGGTTTCTTCGTCCTGCTGGTGGGTCTGTGGCAGTTGCTTTATCACAGCGATGTGACGTGTGTGGCCGACTTGCTGAGCGCGGATTCGATCTGTACTTTCTTCACAGGTTTCTGGAGTTCGCACGCACAGAAAGCCGCACTCACGGGTTATGAGCACGGTATCTTCTTCACGTCGTTTGTAGTGCTGCAGTTCTGGAACCTCTTCAATACGCGCTATCTGCGTACAGCACGCTGCTTTACGCTCGATGTATATGACTTCTTTGCCAACAGAGAGCGGTTCAAGGCTTCGTTCAGCGCAGGCTTTATGCTGGTGGCACTGGTGATCATTGTGGGTCAGTATCTCATTGTGAACCAGTTGCCAGAGTTCTTTGAGGTGGAACCGCTGAGTATGTCTGACTGGGGGCTGATCCTGCTGGTGACTTCGCCGGTCTTTATTCTGCCAGAGATCTATCGTACGATAGCAAATATCAAGTAGCAAATGTCAGTCTTCGTCGGTCTCAAAATAAAGACGGTCTTCAGGGATCAGGGGTAAGACGTCAGGATGATAGTGTGTCCCCAGACTCAGGGAGAAGCCGGCATCGAGCAGCTGTCTGGCCAGGGCAGGACCTTTGCGGAAGCCATGGATGATGAACGGACCCTCATGACCCCGGACTTCGGCCATCACCTCAGACCAGTGTTTCACGCAATGGATGATGACGGGTCGGTGCAGTTGGTCGGCTACCTGTAGTGCTGCACGGAAAGCGCTGAGCTGCAAGGCGAGAGGGGTAGCGCAGAGGCCATCGAGACCGCATTCTCCGATGGCTACGAAATGCGGATCGTCGCGCAACAGCAAGGCCTGAGCCGTAAAGCGCTCGATATCGTGCGGACCGGTCAGGTGCCAGGGATGCAGCTGCAGACTGTAATACTGTGGCGCGTCACACGGCTGATGGCTCAGCAACATCTGCTCTACCTCTGTAGCAGAGATGGAGAGGATGGAGTCGGGTCTGCCCGGTGTGTGGGTGTGTATGTCCTTGAAATGCAGCATGTGGCAAAAGTGGTGCTTTTTCGATCAGAAAACAAATACCGGAAGTGGAATTTGGATCAAAGAAAAACGAAAAGAGAAAAAAAGAAATAAATGACAGATAAAGTTGACAAAAGTATGCGTAGCATCCTCAGCGTATTGCTGTGTCTGCTGCTGTTTCCGCAGTGTACGAAAGCACAGCCACAGGATGAACTGACCGAAGAGGCTCGGCAGGAAGAGCCGCTGAAGCGCTTTCAGGACGCGCCACCTTTGGTAGATACTGCACGACGCTATCAGTTGCCCATGACCGATGTGACGCGTGCGCTGGCAGGCAGTTACGGAGAGTTGCGTCCGAATCATTTTCATGGAGGCATCGACTTTAAGTCTGATCAGACCATCGGTCATCCGGTACATGCTTTTGCCGATGGCTATGTGCGTCGCGTAGGAATCAATGCATACGGTTACGGACTGGTGCTCTATGTGGAGCATCCGACGTTGGGACTGACGTCGGTCTATGGTCATCTGGATACATTCAGCGAGGAGGTCTGGAAGGTGGTGCGCGCACGTCAGGTAGCCGATGAGGCCAATAACCTGGATGCGGTCTTCGGACCGGATGAGATGCCGGTGAAGGAAGGCCAGATCATTGCTATGAGTGGCAACACAGGAAGTTCGGGAGGTCCGCATGTGCATTTTGAGTTGCGCAATATTCCGGATGACGATGATGATATCTGCTACGATCCGATGGTGTACTTCCTCAGAGAACTGAAGGATACGCAGGCACCGCGTATCAGTCACGTCTATCTGTATCCGCAGTCCGGACAGGGAGTGGCCTGTGGCTCGGCTGCACGTCAGGTGAGCACGGTGACCGGGGTCTGTGCTACGCGTGGCGGAGAGGGCGGTAACGTGACCAAAACGCTCACTGCGTGGGGAAAGGTAGGACTGGGACTGAAGGCCTATGACTATATGGACGGTCAGGCCAATAAATACGGGGTCAAGGAACTGCGTCTGTATCTGGAGGTGGCAAAACCTGCAGAGAAGACACAGGAGCCGAAATATCAGCTGATCTATCATTTCAAGCAGGATGCTTTCCGTTTCAGCGAGACACGCTATACGAATTCGCTGACCGACTATGCGGCTTGGGTGAATGATAAGTCGATGATCATGAAGTCGTTTATAGAACCGGGGAATCTGTTGCAGCAGGTCGATCCGGCACTGGGAGATGGCATTGTGAACTTTGATGAGGAGCGACCCTATCACTTCGTCTATGAGCTGGAGGATGCACATGGTAATCTGACGTCTCTGGACTTTACGGTGCAGGGTCAGCGTGCCGAGATTGCTCCATATATACAGCCAGAGAACACGCTCTGGATAGAAGCGCTGAAGACGCAGCGCATAGATACGGCCGGCTTCAGAATGCTGATTCCTGCGGGTACTTTCTACACCGATCTGGCGCTCAATTTCAGTGTGAAAGAGAAGGCGTTAGGGACGCGCAAAGAGGTGTCGAAGGTATATAGCGTAGGGAAATACGATATACCGATGCATCGCTATAGCACTTTCAGCATCGAACTGCCAGATACGCTGGTAGATATTCAGCAACTCTATGTGGCCAATCTGGATGCTAAGGGCGTGGTGGCCGGCAGTGTGTTCAAACCCGCACAGAAGGGAAGACCAAACACGATGGTGGCACGTACGCGTGAAGCAGGTCGTTTCGTCGTGCTACGTGATGACAAGGCTCCTGAGGTGACGATTGTCAGTGCTACGCATGCGTCGATGCAGATCAAGCTGAGCGATGCAGAGAGCGGTGTGAAGACTTTCAGCGTGCGCATTGATGGCAAGTTCGTCCCTTTCAATATGGACAATCGTGGCAGGTACTTCGGGCAACCTAAGCATTATGGCATTGCAGCTAACCAGCCACATTCGATCGAGATCTGTGCTACGGATCACTGCGGCAACGTGACCACGGTAACGGAGAAAAGGACATTCTAAGTTGGTCAAAGACCTTTAAAATACCTTTTTTGGCCATAAATGGATCAAAAATGGTCTTTTTTGTCCTAATTCTGCTGTTATCTCAATTATTTTAGTTATATTTGCGCGTGAATATTCTAAGTTAATTACGTTCGATTTATGCGCATAACAGCTTTCTTAATCTTCGTTATTGTATTTCTTCAGTCGATCAGCTTGCAGGCACAGGACTATATCTATTCGGTTACGGTAGGTACTTCCTGGGCAAGACAGGAATTCCCCGC
>DCIF01000015.1 GCA_002315795.1 Bacteroidales bacterium UBA1733 | reverse complement strand
CTGCAGATCTCTATATCGTTATTTTGAAGGCCTGCTAACCTGTAGTTGAGGCGCTCCAGAAGATTACTGAGTTTCATATTTTTGAGTACAATATTTGTTATTTCAACGTGATGCTGATGGTCTGTCCTCGTGAACAGTTGCTTCCAGCCGACAGACTTTGGCTCACCACAGCACCTTTGCCGATCACCGTCACGCGCAGACCAGCACTTTCGAGCATATACACAGCGTCGATAGCTCCCATGCCGTGAACATTTGGCACACGACCTGGTGTGACGTTGCCGAGATCTACCTCCTGACAGCCGAGCATGTCGCTCTGCTTGCTCAGTCCCAGACCATCGATGACTTCACTCGTTGCTCCTAACGGACCGCGTTTTGCTTTAGGAAGCATACCATGCGCAGCAACGTTGGCCGAATCTGGCTCAATCTCCTTCAGCTTGCGTGAACAGCTTCTTGCATAAACCTGTTCGGCAAAGTTGCGGAATACCGGACCTGCCATATAACCGCCACCCGGACGACCGAAGTTACCACCCGGACGTGCATCAATGACCACGACGCAGGTATATTGCGGATCGTCTGCAGGGAAAAAGCCAGCAAACGAAACATAGTGACCATTTCCACTATACGAACCATTGGCATAGCGCTGTGCCGTGCCTGTCTTTCCGGCAATCTTCAGTTTCTTGCTCTTGGCACCCTCGCGCAGAATTCTTCCGTCCGAATACCACTGAGTGGCTGCAGTTCCTCTTTCTACTACGCCTTCCAGTGCATGCTTGATAGCTTTGATGGTCGAAGCTTTGCAGATACTTGAGTTGATCACTTCAGGTTTTCGTTCATACACTTTTGTACCATCTTTCACCACGCGGTCCACGATATAAGGTCGCATCAGCTTACCTTCGTTCGCAATCGCATTGTAGAAGTTGAGCATGTACATGCCTGGGATTCGTGTCTCATAACCATAAGAGATCTGTCCCAAAGAGACCTTACTCCAGGTCTCATCACCTACCTTACGGTTACGAGGACGCTGTGCACCCTGGAACTCTACATTCAGCTTCAGATCCTCAAAGATCTTCGTCTCGTTGATCAAGTCCAGATATTGTTGCGGATTCTTCTCGTAAGCCTGTGTCGTGAGTTTGGCCAAAGAGATGTTCGACGACTGTACCATGGCTTCATCGGCAGAGACCTTGCCAACAGGATGGTCATCGCGAATCTCTTTGCCATGGTAGTTCCATGACGAGTAATGATCAGGATAGTTCCCCGTATCTACCATTGTCTCTGGCGTGATCTTCCCATCATCCAGCAGCACCATGTAGCTCACGGTTTTGAAGGTCGAACCAGGGTCATAGAGATCCATCACAAAATGGTTATAGTCTTCCGTGCAATGGTCGCCACTACGTTTCAGGTTTGAGATCGCTTTGATCTTTCCGGTCTTGACCTCCATAACCGCAGCCCAGCCACCTGCAGCATTCAGTTCCAGGATACGCTTATTAAGCTCATAGTCCAGAATCATCTGCATCTCCATATCGAGCGTCGTATAGACATCTGCGCCATCTACGGGTTCCTGCTGTACAATAGTGATGCGTCTTGACTTTACCTTCTGGATAAAGCCGATACCAGGTTCACCGGCCAGCAGACTGTCGAATGTCTGTTCCAGACCATTGCGGCCATGACCCTTCATATTCTTTCTGATGCCATTGACCATACGCATCGTATCAGCAGGGAATACACCACCGATGGTCGAAGAGGCCATGCGATATTCTCCATAAGGACGATAGCGGTGAGGTCTTTCCTCTCCGATCAGACCAATGTGATTCTGGTTCTTTGAGAAGAAAGGAGCATTCTTACGCATCTCCTTGAAGTCGAGATAAGATACGGCACGCAGTGCCAGATAACGGCCTTTGCGTGCTTTATAAGCATTGCGCATACCAGCTGCATGTTCAGCGGCACTCTTATGAGGTGCCAGCTT
This sequence comes from Bacteroidales bacterium UBA1733, assembly GCA_002315795.1. Next base: position 970 of record DCIF01000015.1, on the reverse strand, counting down.
GTGCATATACTGTGCTGCTGCACCGTTCGGACCGAAATAATGGGCCATCGTATCAGCAGGTAACAGCTTCACCTTCACCAGACGCTTCTTATGCTCCAATGAGTCATAGATGCGTCGTGTCATCTCGTCGTCCACCTTACGGAAGTCGAAATACACGTCATATTGAGGCAGAGAAGCTGCAATCATCTCTCCAGATTCGCTGTAGATCACGCCACGCAACTGCTGTATTGAGATACTGTCTTTTTTCAGGTTCTTCACCAGACTGCGATACTCATTGCCGTGCACAACCATCGTATTAAACGAACTGAGACAGATGAATCCTACATAAACCAGCAGCACTCCGCATACGATACCGAAGCGGAGGCCATAGCTCAGATTCCAATGTTTGATTTTGTCCCAAAGAAACATATCTCTTTTCTGTCAATACGTGTTAGTCTACTTCTACTGGTGGTTCGTCACTCTCAATGAGCTCGATGTTGCTTTTCGAAACTTCCTCAATGATGTGCTCCGGACGATTCTTCAGCGTCAGGATTCCCCACTTCTCAATGCTGGTATATCGCTGGTCGTTACGCTGTGCCTTCAGACGGCTGATCTCTGTCAGACAGTCTTCATACTCATAACGCAGCTGAATGTAGCTCATCAGCAGCAGTATCACCACCAGGATCTTGCCGAAGTTACGATGCAGGAACTCCTTGCCTGAGGAATCATTGCTTCCTAAGATCCCAGAGACTTCGTCAAATATGTTGTTCAGCTTACTCACGTCTTACTTTTGTTTTTCTACTTTTTCTGCGATGCGAAGCTTGGCGCTTCTTGACCTTGGATTACGCTCCACCTCTTCCTCTGTCGCCTCGATGACCTTGTTGTTGACGGCTTTCAGCGGAGCGATGACGCGTCCGTAGAAATCTTTCTCCACCTGTCCGTCTGCACGTCCGCTGCGCACAAAGTTCTTCACAATACGGTCTTCCAGCGA
>DCIF01000003.1:11479-15879 GCA_002315795.1 Bacteroidales bacterium UBA1733 | reverse complement strand
TTGTTGTGTGCGGTCTGCTCGTCATTGCGCACCACCTTCAGTCCCAGGTTTGACTCCAGTCCGCGAAGCAGACAGTCCTGCAGGGTATAGACCAGACGCTCGTTAGACTGCTGTGCATTGGCAGCAACAGCACAACAGAGGAGCGTGAGAAGACAGACTACTTTATTGATAGAGAATGTGTTCATTTTTCTTCTTTTGAAGTAGAACGATCGGTTGAGATGTAAGAATAGATGGCCGGTACGATATACATGGTCATGAACGTAGAGATCAGCATACCGCCAACGACCGCTGTACCCATGGCAATGCGCTGGTTACAACCCTCGCCTGTAGCAAAGGCCAGCGGCAAGAGGCCGAGGATGGTAGATGAAGAGGTCATCAGTATCGGGCGCAGACGCTGCTTGGCAGCTTCGCAGATAGCGGTGAACTTATCGACACCAGCCTCCTGCTTCTGATTGGCAAACTCTACGATAAGAATGCCATTCTTGGCTACAAGACCCACAAGCATAATGATGCCGATCTGGCTGAAGATATTCATCGTAATGTCGCCAAAAGTCATGAAGACCAGTGCACCGGCAACGGCCAAAGGTACAGTAAGCATGATGATGACCGGATCTTTGAAGCTTTCAAACTGTGCGGCCAGAATGAGGTAGATGAGCAGAATGGCCAACAGGAAGGCGAACATGAGGCTCGAAGAACTCTCACGAAACTCCTTGGAATCGCCTGACAGAGCAGTACGGAAGGTATCATCGAGCGTCTCTTTGGCAATACGATCCATCTCATCGAGACCCTCTCCTATCGTATGACCCTCGGCCAGACCAGCGGAGATAGTAGCTGCCACGAAACGGTTGTAACGATAGAGACGCGGTGGTGCAATACCGCTCTTCAGATCAATGAGATTATCGAGCTGAATCATGCGACTGTTCTTGTTGCGGATGTAGATAGACTTGAGATCGGCCGGCTTATTGCGCTGCTGGCGGTTGATCTCGCCCTTAATCTCATATTGCTTGCCATTCATATAGAAATAGCCCATACGCTGACCAGAAAGCGCATACTGCAGGGTCTGTGCGACATCGCGTGTAGAGACACCCAGGATGCTGGCCTTGTCACGATCGATGGCCAGACGGGCCTCAGGCTTACTGAATTTGAGGTTGACATCGGCCATGCGGAACATCGGATTCTCGTGTACCTTGGCCATGAACGTTGGCAGGATCTCCTGCAGCTTCTCAATATTGGTGGCCTGGAGGACGTACTGGATAGGCTGACCGCCACGACGTCCGCCGAACGAAGACTGCTGCTGCACGAACGAGCGTGCTTTGGTCTTCTTGGTGAGTTCGCGTGTGAGTTGTGCCGCTACATCCATCTGCGAATAGTCACGGTCTTTCAAGTCTTTGAGCGTGACACGGATATTGCCACTGCCAGAAGAGACGCGATTGGTGATATTGTTAGCATCCTGGCAGATAGAATCTATGACCAAATTGACGTCTTCAGTATAGTCGCGCATATACTCGTAAGTCACGCCTTCAGTACCCGAAGTATTGATGGAGATGGAAGAACGGTCTTCCATAGGCGCCATCTCGGCAGGAATGTCATTCCAGAGCCAGACGATAAGCACGACCATAACGGCAATGACAGGCAACACCGTCCAGCGATGATTCATCACGACGCGCAGACTTCGGTCATAAAGGGTGTTAAGACCTTCGAAGAAAGGTTCGGTCAGCAGATAGAAGCGGTTCTGTGTCTTGCGACGTACCAGGATCTTCGTAGAGAGCATAGGTGTGATGGTCAATGCGGCGAACGAAGAAATACAGACCGTACCGGCAATGACAAGGCTGAACTCTCGGAACAGTCGGCCTGTGGTACCCTCCATGAACACGATAGGAAGGAACACAGCCAACAGGGTGACGGTAGTTGAGATGATAGCAAAGAAAATCTCCTTGGCCCCCTCAATACCGGCCTGGAAGGGTCGCATACCTTTTTCTATTCGCACGTAGATATTCTCGGTCATGACAATGGCATCATCGACCACCAGACCCACCGAAAGCACAATGGCCAACATGGTAAGTACGTTGATAGAGAAACCGGCAACATACATGACGAAGAACGAACCTATCAGCGAGATCGGGATGACTATGCATGGGACGAGGGTAACACGCCAGTCGCGCAAGAAGAGGAAAATGATGATGACCACCAGGATCAAAGCCTCGAAGATGGTAGTCTTAACCTCGTCAATAGAAGCGCGGATAAAGCGGGTATTGTCAAAGCTGTACTTGAAGTGCACGTCTTCTGGAAGGTCTTTCTGCATCTGGTCCATGCGCTTATAGACGGCGTTGGCAATCTCAATATGGTTGGCACCTGGCTGAGGTACGACAACGACACCGACCATCGGTACACCGTCCATCTTCATGTAGCTCTTGATGTCGGCTGGACCAAGTTCGGCACGTCCTACGTCACTGAAGCGGATGATCTGATTGCCCGTCTGACGAATGATCAGGTCGTTGAACTCCTTGGCCGTATGCATAAGGCCCATAGTGCGCACTGTGAGTTCGGTGGTGTTGCCCTCAATACTTCCAGAAGGCAACTCAACATTCTCTTTATCGACGGCATTCTTGACATCCATAGGGGTGATGCCATAGCCGGCCATCTTGACAGGATCGAGCCAGAGGCGCATACAATAGCGCTTCTCACCCCAGATGCCAACGCTACTCACATCGCTGATGGTCTGCAACTGTTCCTTGACGGTGAGGTCGGCAATCTCTGAAAGCTCGAGCAGGCTGCGTTTGTCACTCTGCAGTGCCACCATGAGGATTGGCATCGCATCAGCATCGGCCTTTGATACGGTCGGAGGGTCACAGTCGCGAGGCAGAAGGCGCTGAGCACGCGACACTTTATCGCGCACGTCATTGGCAGCGGTCTCAAGGTCAACAGAAAGCTCAAACTCTACCGTGATACGGCTGGAACCTTGAGAACTCACACTGGAAAGTGAGCGGATACCCGGAATACCATTGATGTTCTGCTCCAGCGGTTCTGTAATCTGATTCTCAATGACGTCAGCATTCGCACCAGGGTAAGAACAGTTGACCGAGATGATCGGATTATCGACCGAAGGATATTCTCGCACGCCCAGATAGGTATAACCGATCATACCGAACAACAGAATGATGATGGTCATGACCAGTGCCAGTACGGGACGTCGTATGCTAAGTTCGGAAACGTTCATAGTTTTTTATCATCATTCCACTGCATCCAGTGTCACTGGCAATCCGGTTCTCAACTGCAAGGTACCTGAAGTAATAATGGTATCGCCCACTACAATGCCACTGAGCACCTGCACTTCACCTGCTGTGCGAATGCCAGTGATAATCTCTGCTGGCATGGCCTTGCCTGCACGGTAGCAATAGACCTTATCTACACCCATCTCAGGTACAATAGCTTCTGATGGAATGACGATGGCCTGCTCAATCTCTGCCTTCTTGAGCAGGATGCTGGCATACTGACCAGGAAGCAGTTTGTGGTTGCTGTTAGGATAGAGACCACGAGCGGTGATGACGTGCTGGTCTTTATCTACAGCCGACTCAACGGCATAGACCTGTGCATGGAAAGCTTCCTGGAAACCTCCTACATTGAAGTCCATATTCACTCCCTTATGAATCTGGCTGGCATAACGCTCTGGCACAGAAAACTCAATCTTCAGTGGGGCAATCTTGGTCAACTTTGCCACCTGTGTGCTAGGAGTGGCGTAGGCTCCGACACTGACCTGACGCAGACCAATCACGCCATCGAATGGCGCATGCAGGATGGTCAGTTCAATGCTGATCTTCACGCCTTCAATCTCAGCTTCAAGAGTAGCCAACTTGGTCTTAGCCTCTTCGTATGCCTCCTGACTGGCTGCATCCTTCTTCAGGAGCTGCTCCTGACGGAACACTCGGTTCTTCGCCAGATCGAGTTGTGCAGTCAACTGCTTCAGTTTAGCTTGCAGCGGCTGGTCGTTGACCTTAGCCAATATCTGGCCTTTGCGCACGGCAGTACCTTCGGAAAAAAGAATCTCTGTGATCTTTCCCGAAGTTTCGAATGAGAGATTGACCTCCTCATCAGGGAGAATCAAACCTGTGGTAACAAATTCATCAGTAAGCTTCTGAGGACGCACAACCTTACCATTGATATTCAATACCTTGTTGGCTCCTCTTTTCATGTTTCCTGCACTGGCAGCCTTGTCAGCCTGTGCAAGGTCGTCATTTACTTTAGGTTGCTGATACCAATATCCGCCAGCAACAATAGCTACAGCGGCAACTGTGATCAGTCCCCACTTTAATTTTGTGTTCATTTGATAGAAATATCTATGAATGCATCTGCATTCTGTATGCGGTGTTAATCGATGATATTTATTAGACCTCTCTAAACTT
>DCIF01000003.1:9865-11267 GCA_002315795.1 Bacteroidales bacterium UBA1733 | reverse complement strand
GCCTTGGTTCCTGCACGCTCAATGGCCTGCTCGATGCTGTCGGTAGTCAAGATGCCGTTGGTCACAGGTATACCTGACTTCATGCTGGCTGCAGCGATACCCTTAGCCGACTCATTGGCAACCATATCAAAGTGAGGAGTTGCTCCACGAATCACAGCACCAAGACAAACGACAGCGTCATACTTACCTGAAGTAGCCATCTGCTGAGCTACAAGTGGAATCTCAAATGCTCCTGGCACATAAGCGAGGGTGAGATCGTCAGTATTACCACCATGACGCACGAAGCAGTCTTCTGCGCCACCGATCAGACGATCTACGATAAAGTCATTGAAACGAGAGGCTACAATGCCAATCTTCTGACCTGCTGCGGTCAGATTACCTTCTACTTTCTTCATTGTATATACTTATTTAGTTTTTCTTTCAATGTTTATTGTTTTGCATGCAAGCGGATATCTTTCAGATGCAGCAAATGTCCCATCTTCGAGAACTTAGTGTACATATAGAATTCATCCTTCTCATTACAGGTCATCTCAATAGGTTCACGATCGACCACCTTCAGACCGAAACCATCCAAACCTTCAATCTTAGCTGGATTATTGGTCATCAGAATCAGTTCATGAATACCCAGGTCTGCCAGAATAGAAGCACCTGTACCATACTCACGCAAGTCGGCTGCAAAACCTAATGCCAGGTTGGCCTCTACCGTGTCCATTCCCTGATCCTGCAAAGCGTATGCACGCAGTTTGTTGATCAGACCAATGCCACGACCTTCCTGACGCAAATAGAGCAGAACACCACGGCCACGCTGCTCTATGCGACGCAGTGCTTCGGCCAACTGTTCGCCACAGTCGCAACGCAGACTGCCGAAAGCATCACCTGTCAGACACTCTGAGTGTACGCGACAGAGTACGGGTTCTGGCGTTGTGACATCACCTTTCACCAGTGCCACATGATGTTCACCAGTCACCTCATTGACATAACCATACGCTTTGAACGAACCATATTTTGTTGGCAGTTCAGCAACAGAAACCAACTTCACCAGTTTCTCAGTTTTACGTCGGTAGGCCACCAGATCACTGATAGTCGTCATCACTAAGTTATGCTTCTTGGCGAACTCTGTCAGTTCGGCTGTACGCATCATGGTGCCATCTTCGCGCATGATCTCACAGCAGAGACCACATTCTTTCAGTCCGGCTAAACGACAAAGATCTACCGTGGCTTCAGTATGTCCGCTACGCACCAGGACACCACCATCGCGCGCCTGGAGAGGGAACATGTGGCCAGGTCGGCGGAAGTCGGTTGGCTTGGTTCCTTCGGCCACTGTAGCACGTGCCGTGGTGCCACGCTCGACGGCAGAGATTCCTGTAGTGGTTGAGATATGATCGATGCTCACCGTGAAAGC
>DCIF01000003.1:781-9755 GCA_002315795.1 Bacteroidales bacterium UBA1733 | reverse complement strand
GCCTCTGAAGCCATGAGGTTGACGTTTTCTGTGGTAGCAAATTCGGCCGCACAGATCAGATCACCTTCATTCTCACGATCAGCATCATCGGTCACCAGTACACACTGGCCTTTACGAATGGCCTCAATGGCCTCATCTATTGTATTCATATTTTATAGTTTTAGACATAAGAACAAAAGAAACATAAGTAATTTGCGAAACCAGTTCTTATGTTCTTTTGTCAGAAAATCAAAGAAATCCGTTCTGAGCCAGCTTTGACATGATGCTGTTGTCTGCATCATGCTGCTTGCCAAGCAACTTCTCTACATATTTGGCAATGATATCATTCTCAAGGTTCACACGATCGCCTACACGGGCCTGATGCAGGGTGGTGGCTGCTTGTGTGTGAGGGATGAGCGACACGGCAAAAGAGCGCTCATCGACACGAGCCACGGTGAGCGAAACACCCTGAATCGTAATGCTTCCTTTCTCGATGATGTAACGCAATAGCTTCGAGTCGCACTCTACGGTAAGCCACAGCGCTGTGTCATCCTGCCGACGATCAGAGATCCGACCCGTGCCGTCAATGTGTCCTGACACGATGTGACCTCCCAAACGGGTCTGCAGCGAAAGTGCACGCTCCAGATTGACGGCACTGCCAGCCTTCAGTTCTCCTAAGGCGGTGCGCTGCACTGTCTCTGGCATCACATCGGCAGTAAATCCATGACCTGTCAGACTGGTCACCGTCAGACACACGCCATTGGTGGCAATGCTGTCACCTACCTTTGTATCTTCCATCACCAGACAGGCCTCGACCTCTAAGGTGAAGCTCTTTGCGCCTCGGTGTAAAGACTTTACATGTCCGACTTCTTCTATGATTCCGGTAAACACTTGGGGAATGTTAATGTTGAATGTTTAATGTTGAATGCTCTGGCCGTGAATGAGTACGTCATTTCCGCATTGTTCCACCTTAATATTATTAAGGAGTAAAGCTTCTGAGAGCTTTGCAAAGCCCTGGCCTTCGACGGGGGTTTTAGCTTCTGTACCACCAATAATCTTTGGAGCGACGAAAGCATAAACCTCGTCAATCAGTCTGGCTTGCAGGAAGGCTTCATTGATAGTTCCGCCACCTTCAACCAGAATGCTGTCGATCTTCTCGGCTCCGCACTTATGCATCAAGGTTTCCAGATCGTCACAGCACCAGATTTGCACACTTTGCTGCTGCAGTCGAATAATCTTTTCTGTCTCAGCCAATGCAGGTGTCGCACAGACCACAATCGTTCGGATCTGTCCTGCCGTCTTCACCAGCTGGCTCTCTAACGGGATACGCAACTTTCGGTCCAGAACAATGCGGATGGGATTGCGTGCATCAGGTTCCTCAGCAATGCGTGTGTTCAGCATCGGATCATCGGCCAGCACGGTACCAATACCACAGAGGATAGCAGTAAATTTCTTGCGCAGACGATGTACCATAGCGCGAGATTCAACACCAGAGATCCACTGACTGTTGCCCGTTCTGGTACAGATCTTACCATCGAGTGTCATAGCAAATTTTGCCACCACCCAAGGACGTTTCTCGGTGATGTAGTGCAGAAAGACGCGATTCTGATAGCGCATTTCTTCAGCCATCTCAGACGTTGGATCAAGGACTTCTACTTCTATTCCAGCTTCTTCGAGCAACTTGAGTCCTTTGCCAGCCACCAGCGGATTAGGATCTAACAATCCTACCACAATTCGCTTGATCTGGTGCGCAATCACAGCCTCTGTGCAGGGAGGCTGCTTACCATGGTGACAGCAAGGCTCCAGGGTGACATACATCGTAGCGCCAGCGCAGTTCACGCCTCTTGCTTCTGCATCTTTGAATGCATTCCGCTCAGCATGCAGGTCGCCATAACGAGCATGATAACCTTGTGCAATGACCTCATCATCGCGAACCACAAGAGCGCCGACCATCGGGTTCGGGTTCGTTGCTCCCTCGCCTTTTTGGGCCAGCATCATTGCCTGATGCATGAATACCAAGTCCTTTTCCTCGATCATATTCTTACTACTACTGCCATCCAGACTATACTGTCGGTCTCGGGATATTACTTCTTCTTTCCTTTCTTGGCAGGAGCCTCCTTAGGAGAAGCGAAGAAACCGTCACGTGAGAGCTGATGGTCCATATTGGCAATACCAAGGAGCTCAATAGCTGTGACGAGAGCCGCGCGCTGCATGTAGTCGGCATTCTGTTTGTTGAGCAAGTCGCGCTCTGTATGCCAGATCTCGCCATAGGTAAAGTTGAGACCATAGACGTCCTCGCAGGTGAAGTCGAGAGTAGGAACACCACGCATAGCGAAAGCCGAATAGTCAGAACCCGCCAGACGAGTAGGCTTATTGTGTGGCTGGCCCTTGGTGTAAGTAAATGGCCAAGCCTCAGTAGCGGTCTCAACAAGTGGCTTGTTGACAGCCTCCAGATCGTCGTACATGCACTCAGGAACAGCAATTCCTACAGGTGGCTCAATGCCGAAGTCACGGTTGAATACAGCCGAAATCTTATCGAGCTCATCGGCATGCGTCTTGCAATAGCCGTCAGCACCCCAGATGCCGAACTCCTCACCTGCAGAAGCGATGAAGACGATGGTACGTTTTGGCTTTGCACCAGCAGTAGCCAGCAGACGAGCCATCTCCATGAGTGGAGAAATGCCTGTACCACAATCTACAGCACCTGTAGCAGCATCGTATGAGTCGAGGTGACCACAGGCAATAACCTTCTCGTCAGGGAACTCTGTACCCTTGATCTCAGCCACGAAGTTGTAGTACTTCACAGGACCGATCTTGAAGTGATTGCGGATGTCGAACTCCAACCAGAAACGACGACGCTCCTGAGCCAGCTTCTTGACGATATCGAACTGATAAGCATCGAGCTTGATGTCTGGCAAAGTAGGCAGGCTATCGAAATCGGAGATAATCTTCTCATCGATCATCGCACGGTCATAATGTGCCTTGAGAGGCACTTCAGCACTCTGGATGAAACCAAGTACGCCTGCCTCGCACATCTCGTCGAAATAGAGTGCAGGATATTCCTGAAGAGGTTCTGGAGTGAATGCAGTACCATTCGTTCGAGCTGCCATACGGCCCTCTGCATTGCGTTTGGCAATCTCTGCATTCTCTGCCTTGACCAGAGCACGGATAGAGTCATTATTGTGTGAGTGACCGATGGCAAAGCCATTGCTTGTGCCACTGACAAGGACCCATGCACCCTTAAGTGTACCCTTCATCTTCTGCAACTCTTGTTCAGTCTTTGGTTCGAGCACCACAGGTCCCATCTGAATGCCATGAGTACCACTGGTATATGAAGGAGTAACGAAGTGAAGGTCACGCAAACCGAACTCCTCAGCACCGATGGCGCGACCTGTCCAGTGATCACGATTGAAACCGAATGGCAGTTCACCGACTTCCTCAAGACGCACATCTACGCCCCACTTCTGGAACTCGCGAACCATCCAGGCCTCAGCATTCTCAAAGGCATCAGAGCCCAAGATACGACCGCCAAAACGACCGGTGAGGATGTCCAGATAATAGCCGGCCTTAGGGTTGTTATTGCTTTCTTCGATCATCTTGTCGATGACCGACTGCTGTGCTACTGCAGCGGTTACGCTAAGGAACGCTGCTGCAACAAGAATAAACAGTTTCTTCATTATTATATTATGAATTATGTATTATTGCAGTATTTAACAAGGAATTAAAGGAATTAAAGGAAGATAAAGGAACCAAGGAAATAAAGAGATAATTCTTAAAATTCTCGTTCTCTATTCTTCCACTGAGATTTCCTTAAATTCCTTAAATTCCCTGTTGATATTCAACTACTTCAAGTGATTCCTGAAATAATTGTACACCTTAGTATATACATGAGTGTTGCTGTTGCCGCCACGAATGCCATGATCTCGGTTGGTATAAACCATCATATCAAAGTCCTTGTCGGCCTGTACAAGCTGCTCTGCGAACTCGTAAGTGTTCTGTGGATGCACATTATCGTCGGCAGTACCGGTGACGATGAGGAGGTTGCCTTTGAGCTGAGAAGCACGCTCCAGACAGCTGGCAGCCTTATAACCATCGGCATTCTGCTGAGGAGTACGCATATAACGCTCAGTATAGACAGAGTCATAGAACTTCCAGTCGGTCACAGGAGCCACAGCCACAGCGGCAGCAAAGACGTCATTGCCTCCGCACATGGTCATACAGGTGTTATAACCTCCGAAGCTCCATCCCCAGAGACCGATCTTACTACCGTCAACGTATGGCAGTTTGGCAGCATAACGGCCAGCCGAGAGCTGGTCTTCACTCTCCTTGACTCCCAACTGGCAATAGGTCTGACGCTCCCAGGCAGCTCCACGAGCACCTGTACCACGGCCATCGAAACAAACCGACACGAAGCCTTGCTGCACGAGATACTGCTCGAAGCCGAAACTCCAGCTGTCGAGCACCTGCTGACTGCCAGGACCTGAGTACTGGAAGAGTACGGCAGGAGCCTTGGCATTGGCCGAAGCAGAAGCAGGACGGATGATATAGCCATTGAGCACATCACCACGCTCTGTGGTCATCTGCACGAATTCCTTCTTTGGCATACCTGCCACCTTCTGGCGCAATGCAGCATTATCTTCCATCACCTTAAGTACCTTCAGGTCCTTGACGGTCTCAAGGGTGACACGTGTTGGTGTCTCTGCATCGCTATAATAGTGCTGCATGTAGATGAAGCCCTTGCTGAATGCAGCACGGTGAGTACCGCGACAACCCTGACCATCCTTGCCGCCATTGAAGAGTGGCAGCATCTGACCTTTCGCGTCAATCTTATAGATGCCACGAGTGAGAGGTGCTGGCTGAGCTGCATTCTGACCAACGTAAGCCACCTGCACGTATGCAGTCTTCGAAGCAGCATCATAGCCATAGATATCGGTCACATCGAAGTTTCCTTTGGTCAGCTGACGCTGCTGCTGGCCGAGGAGGTTATAATAATAAAGGTGACGATAGCCACTGCGTTCAGAAGCCCAGGTGAAGCCCTGTGCATCGAACTGGAGAGCATCAAGATCAGCCTCCGAGATATACTGTTCGTTGGTATCTTCAACGATGAGTTTGGCCACGCCACTCTGAGGATTGACGAAATAGAGTTGCAGACGGTTCTGCAAGCGGTTGAGCGTCAATACGGCCAACTGATTCTCCTGTGTGGTGAACTGAATGCGTGGGATGTAGCCATCAGCATCGACCGGCACCTTCAGCGCAGTGGTCTTCTTGGTATATACATCGTACGACCATGCCGTGACGGTACTGTTGGTTTCGCCAGCTACAGGATACTTATAAGTATATTGGCCAGGATAGAGCTCGAACTCATCGCGACTTGGGAAAGAGCCACGATAAGTAGGCAGATAATACTGCTTGACAGGCGATTCATCCCACTTCAAGTAGCAGATGGTCTTACTGTCCGGACTCCACGCAACAGCACGATCCATGGAGAACTCCTCCTCATAGACCCAGTCTGGCACTCCGTTGATGATACTGTTACGCTTGCCATCGTTGGTAATCTGACGCTCTGCAAGGTCCATACCGGCACTCATCACCTTGACGAGATAGAGGTCATTATCGCGCATGAAGACAACCTGTCGGCCATCTGGTGCCAACTGTGCTGCCTGTACCTTGCCTTCGGTGAGTCGCTTGATCTTGTCTCGCTTCACGCCACCTGCCTGAATGACATAGTAGAAATAGTCGGCTTTATAGCTGCGGCGATATACATAGTCGCAATTGCTCCACACCAGGAGACGCTCCTCGTCCTGCGAGAGTTCGTAGCCACTCAGACGCACGTCTTTCACGCAAGTCCCCTCCTCCTCCTTCACTTTATCGAGGTTGAGCAAGGTATCCACTGCCTGTCCATTGCTATACTGATACTTCACAATGGCGCGACCATCGTCTGTGATGGCCGTATAATGCTTTCCGTCAGCCGTACTGCGGAACGATGGCACGCTCTCGCCACTGAAGGCACCAGTGCGGACATCCTCTACGGTAAATTCTGCAGCACTGATGCTCGAAACCATTGCAACTGCTGTTAAAGCAGATATTATTTTTTTCTTTGACATTATATTTTAGGATTTTTAGAGATTCTGGGGATATTAGGGATGTTGGGGACGTTTGAACCGGGAAGGTCTTTTCCCTTAATCCATCCTATTCTTATAATCCTCGTAACCAAATGTGCGTAAGATTTCAGCACTTCCATCCATCTTATACATTGCAATAGCAGGATGCGAGACGCCATTGAACGTGTGTGTCTTCACCGTTGTGTAGTGTAGCATATCTTCAAACACCACATAATCACCTACCTGAAGCGGATGATCGAATTCCCAGCTACCAATGAAGTCACCACTCAAGCAGGAGTTACCACCCAAACGGTAGATGTTCTTACCATCGGTGTCTAAAGCGAGCGACTTGGCACCACGTACTGCTGGCTGATATGGCATCTCAAGACAGTCAGGCATGTGACAGGCAAACGACACATTGAGGATAGCGGTCTTGATACCGTGATTCTCCACGACATCGACTACCTGGCTGATCAGCGGACCGGTCTGCCAGCCAAAAGCACTGCCAGGTTCGAGGATGATCTTCAGCCAGGGATAGCGATGCTTCAGAGCCTTCAGCACGGCCACCAGATGCGAAGTGTCATAGTCGGCACGTGTCATCAGATGGCCGCCACCGAGGTTGAGCCATTTGATCTGCTGGAACCATGGAGAGAACTTTGCCTCCAGATGCTCCAAAGTGCGTTCCAACGTGTGACTGTCATCTTCGCAATGACAATGACAATGGAATCCTTCGATACCTTCTGGCAGCTGTTCCGACAGCTCATCGCTCAAAACACCGAAACGCGAACCAGGAGCACAAGGATTATAGAGTGCCGTCTCAATCTCACTGTATTCAGGATTGACACGCAGACCACAGCTCACCCCTGCCTGCTGCGCTTTCTTGCCATAACGTTCATACTGTGTGAGACTATTGAAAGTGATGTGGCTCGAACACTCCAGAATCGTATCGATATTCTGATCATCATACGCCGGACTATAAGTATGAGCCTTAGAGCCAAACTCCTCATAGGCCAGACGCGCCTCACTCAGAGACGAGGCCGTAGTGTGCGTGATGTATTCGCGGAAGATCGGGAACGTCTTCCACAAAGCATAGGCTTTGAACGCCAGGATAATCTCAACTCCCGCCTTATCGGCCACTCCTTTAATGAGCGACAGGTTGCGACGCAGCAGACGCTCTTCGAGGACGTAACAAGGAGAGGGGAATTTGGAATAATCGCTCTCGAGGATATCAGTTTCAATCATATTTTTACAATTTATCAGCCGCAAAGTTATAAAAAAATTGGCGAAATATGAAATATACGAGCAAAAAATTGGGGATTATTGTAAAAACTTGTAACTTTGCGCCGCAAAAATTCATTGAAACTTGCTTTCCACGCTAAGGGTTGCGTGGTTAATTGTGAAATTGTTAATTGTAAAACGTCAAAACGAACGATGAAGAAATGGCATATTGAGGACTCTGCGGAGCTCTACAATATTCATGGCTGGGGTGTCAACTACTTTGACATTAATGAGAAAGGACACGTCACTGTGACCCCCAAGAAAGATGGTGTGCAGATAGATCTGCGCGAAGTGATGGACGAACTGGCCCTGCGTGATATTCAGGCGCCGGTGCTGCTGCGTTTCCCTGATATTCTCGACAACCGCATTGAGCGTATGCGTCAGTGCTTCGACAAAGCGGCCAAGGAATATAATTATAAAGGTGAGTGCTACAGCGTTTATCCTATCAAGGTGAACCAGATGCAGCCGGTTGTCACTGAGATGGTGAGCCATGGCAAGAAGTTCAACCTCGGCCTTGAAGCCGGTTCAAAACCAGAACTTCATGCCGTCATTGCCGCCTGCACCGACTATGATTCACTGATCATCTGTAACGGCTATAAAGACGAATCGTTCATCGAGCTGGCCCTTCTTGCACAGAAGATGGGAAAGCGTATCTATATTGTGGCTGAGAAGCTCAACGAGATTGAGATCATTAACAAGATTGCTTCACGACTGAAGGTGCGTCCGAACATCGGTATCCGCATCAAACTGGCTTCGTCAGGTTCTGGCAAGTGGGAAAGCAGTGGTGGTGATGCCTCAAAGTTCGGTTTGACCAGTTCCGAGTTGCTCGAAGCCATGGAGTATCTTGAGGCCAACAACCTCAAGGACTGTCTCAAACTCATCCATTTCCACATCGGCAGTCAGGTGACCAACATCCGTCACGTGAAGACCGCCATCCGTGAGGCCTCACAGTTCTATGTGCAGATGCGCAAGATGGGCTTTGAGGTAGAGTTTGTCGATGCAGGTGGTGGCCTCGGCGTAGATTATGACGGCACACGCTCGGCGTCTAACGAGTCGTCGGTCAACTACTCTATCCAGGAGTATGTCAACGACATCATGTACCAGATCATGGAGGCGGCCGATAAGAACGACCTCCCCCACCCTAACATCATCACCGAGAGCGGCCGTTCGCTCTCAGCTCATCACTCTATGCTCGTCATGGAGGTGCTCGAGACTGCCACACTCCCTGAGATGCCAGAAGAATGGGTCGTCGGTCCTGAAGATCACGAGCTTGTGAAGGAACTCTACGATATCTGGGACAATCTCACACAGCGTTCAGCGCTTGAAAGCTGGCACGATGCACAGCAGATTCGTGACGAGGTACTGCAGCTTTTCTCACACGGCATGATCGACCTCAAGACACGCGCTCAGATCGAAAAACTCTACTGGAGCGTAACCAGAGAGATTGACAGCCTGGTGCATGGCATGAAGCGTGCGCCAGAAGAACTTCACAAGATCTCCAAGTTGCTGGCCGACAAGTATTACTGCAACTTCTCACTCTTCCAGTCATTGCCTGACATGTGGAGCATCGACCAGATCTTCCCTATCATGCCACTCCAGCGACTCGATGAGCGTCC
>DCIF01000003.1:334-702 GCA_002315795.1 Bacteroidales bacterium UBA1733 | reverse complement strand
ATCGTCAACGCCATGCCAATCCACTCGCTCAAGAAGGGCGAGAAGTATTATCTTGGCGTCTTCCTCGTAGGTGCTTATCAGGAAATTCTCGGCGGTCTGCATAACCTCTTTGGAGATACCAATGCCGTACATATCGAAGTCAACAGCAAGGGTTATGAGATTGAACAGACCATCGATGGTGAGACCGTGCAGGATGTGCTCCGCTGGGTAGAATATGACACCAAGAAGATGGTGCGCACCCTTGAGACCTGGGTAACCAAGTCGGTCAAGACAGGACGCATCTCACTCGAAGAGGGCAAGGAGTTCCTGACCAACTACCGCAATGGTCTCTATGGATATACCTATCTGGAACGCGAATAAAAGCTTCG
>DCIF01000003.1:0-245 GCA_002315795.1 Bacteroidales bacterium UBA1733 | reverse complement strand
TGTGTTGATATTTTTTGTCTCTAAAAGCTGTTTTTAAAATCGAAATGAGGTTTCCACGATCTCGGAAGCCGGAAAACGATTTCAAAATCCGGTTTCAAGGTTCGTTAAAGAGCCATAAGCACTAAGATCTGTGCTACAAGCACGCGCAGGAACATAGACAAAGGATAGACAGTAGAGTAAGCTACTGAAGCCTGATCATTGCCACAGATGCTGTTGCTATATGCCAGAGCCGGAGGATCGGTCAT
>DCIF01000006.1:6661-8399 GCA_002315795.1 Bacteroidales bacterium UBA1733 | reverse complement strand
AAGGGTGAGAAGTATGATGTGGTAGATATCAAGCCGTATCTCTGTTACTATTCAAGCTATTTGACTTCGCTGACTCTGCCACGCACCTTGAAATCAATGGGTCATTGGATTATCTATTGTTGCCCGAATTTCAAAACTGTCACCTGCTATGCAGAAGAGGTGCCAGAAATAAATACTGCGACATTCACCGATTACCAGTTGCCAGAGCTCACGCTCTATGTGCCAGCCGCATCTGTCGAAGCTTACAAGGCACATGATATTTGGTCACGGTTCGGCACTATCCTACCGATAGGCGGTACAGAGATTCACGGCATTACTCAGGATACACAAAAAGCTGACACCCGCACCTACGATCTTTTCGGCCGTGAAGTAGATGCCAACTATCGCGGATTGAAACTGCAGAATGGGAAGTTAGTGTTCTCGGAATGACAACTAATTCAATCTGGCGTGACGTTTACCGACCTTTGTTTCGCCAATCACCTGGCGACATGCCGAATTTATTTATGAAGTGCCGATGAAGCGTAGATCGGGTTTTGTAGCCAGCTTTCTGTGCGATGCATTCTATGGGGTCATCGGTGGTCTTTAATAGACGGCACACTTCCTTGATACGATATTCGTTGATATATTCATAGAAGTTGGTGTGCAGCTGCTGATTGATATATTTACTCAGGTACGATCTGTTAGCCCCTATGACCTTTGCCAGCTGGTTGAGGTCCAGGTCAGGCTGACAGAAGATGTGCTGTGTCTCCATCACGTCGTTCAGCCTATCCACCCATGCCGGGGTCTCAGCCTCCGGTTCGCTCTGCACCTCTTCTATATGTGTAGCCTCAAAAACCTCCTGCTTGATGGCAAATTCGGTAATGATGAAGAAGAGCATACTGTTCACCATGCAGTAGAGAGGCCAGATCCATGTGTATTCGTGGAAGAAATAGAGCGGGATCCACAACACGAAAGAAGCTATCAATACCATGCCGGTGTATCTGTACCATACGGTCAGTTTATTCGATACTTCAGAATAGTAATCGAGCACACCACGATCCCATTTCCTCAATCTGAAAAGCATGTAGGCGTATGCACCTAACAGGTAAAGGTAGGTAACGAAGTCAATGACCGAATAGGCGAAGGTGTCATCAGTACTCAGAAAAAACAGGCTTGCCACCTCGGGCAACATCGGTCCGAAGCAAATAAGCAGATGCCGCTTGCTGATGCCCTGCTGCATCAGAGCGTATGCCGTGAGTGGCAGGAAACAGATCAGGGCAGTATTGAGCGTGTTGAGCAACGCAAGAACGGACAATGAAAAACCATTCATCATACCTATAAGGTAAGGTGCAGAAACCATGAAATCGTAGAACATCATGATGCAGAATACCCTCTGAATTCTGTTAGGGTGGCCATGCTGCAAAAGACGGAGTGCACCAAAAAGCAGAACCGCCTCATAGAAGCCTATTGCCGTGAATGTAATGTCGGTCATTATATCAATCATGGGTGCAAAGATAATGAAAAATGATCAATTAAGTTCAATTTGTATTCAAAAACTCGCAATTTTCTTGATTCAAAGCGTAAAAACAACTTGTCGTGTAGCGTGAATCATGTGGAGTGCGAACTTCTCGATGGTCATTAATAAACTTTGACGCTGCAAAGATACGCATTATTTCGCATCCCTGCAATATTTATAGCAAGTCACGGCGCCATTTGTAGCAACTCGTCTGGTGTCGGCAGGATTCTTCCTTATCCCCCC
>DCIF01000006.1:0-6545 GCA_002315795.1 Bacteroidales bacterium UBA1733 | reverse complement strand
AAAAATCACCATTTTTCATTTTCTCTACACCCCTTCCCTTTGAAGCTTCTTAGGAGTTAGTATCGCGAACATTATTAATATAGAGAATTAATTAATTTTAAATATTAATAATAGAATTATAAGTATTAAAATTCCCGAAATGCCCATTTTTGAGGTGACGGTGACGCTTTGCTGCCGTGCAGAATACAGTACAAAATAGAGAAACGTTGAGGAAATGGAAGAAAATAAACCTTCAGTTTCTTTTTTTAATGAATTATTTGGTACTTTGTTTTATTTTATATACTTTTGCACCATATTGTATAACACTTTTATAACAAGTTATAGATGGAAGCAACAATTACAAGAAAACAGACAGCATTCCGACTGAACGAAATATTGTTGGAAGACCTCAAAAAACTATTTCTACCCCAAATTTCTTCAACATTCGTTAAAAATGGCATCCAAAACTGCATTTTCTGACGAAAAAGTTTGGTCATAACATATTTTATGCCTACCTTTGCACCGTCAGTCCTCGCCAAGCCTCTTAACAATGCTCAAATCGTGCGAGGCGTTTTTTTGTTTATACATACCTAATATGGCTCATCATATCCCTTTTACTAAACCTTATTCTTCTTCTGAAGAACTTGTCAAGTTACTTGCATTTCGTGGATTGCAAATCAGCAATCGACAAAAAGCAGAACAATATTTGGATAACATAGGCTATTATCGACTTTCTGCTTATATGTATCCTCTATTGCAGATGCCTAAGGAGAATCATCAATATAAACGTGGTGCTTCGTTCGAGAAAGTCATGATGCTTTATTGTTTTGACAAAAAACTGCGTTTACTCATGTTTAATGAGATTGAGAAGATAGAGATAGCCATTCGTCGAGCAGTTATGCAGATTCCAGCAGAAATGACTGGCAATCCTTTCTGGCTTACAGACTCCTCAAACTTCTTGGATGCAGGAAAATTCAATGATACATTGCAAGCCATATCAAGTGAATACAGGAAATCAAAGGAGGAGTTTATACAACACTACAAACGAACATATTCTAACCCATATCCACCAGCATGGATTTTAGGTGAACTACTGACTATTGGTAATGTAAATGCCATTTATCGCAATCTTAAACAAAATCGTATCCGCAAACGTATAGCAAAGCGTTTTGGGCTCCCAATCAATGTTTTTGAATCGTGGCTAACGGTGATCGCGGTTACGCGTAATGCCTGTGGTCATCATGCACGAGTATGGAACAAACAAAACGCTATTCCTCCTGCTGTTCCAACGAATCCTATTGGCTCTTGGATTACTTTGCCCACAGACACAAAGCGAGCGTATTTTGATCTATGCATAATAAAGTACTTCATTGACATCATCTCCCCTAACAACGACATGCTTGCCAAACTCCGCTGGCTCTTTGTCGATTTCCCTGAGATAGACCTCAAAGCACTTGGTTTCCCACAGGGTTGGGAAATGGAACCTTTATGGCAATAGTATCCTCTTCGTAATATAAACTGACGTATTTGAAGATGGGATAGTTTATGCCGAACGTGTCATTCATCCTATCTTGAGGCTTTTCTTGCCAGTACCACCATCATAAAGCTGACTGAAGATTCATCAAACAACTAAAGCAAAAATCCATATCAATGACTAACAACGAAATACAGATCATACTAGATGCTGCCACGACAGTTTCCAAAATGGAAATAGTCGTTAACAGAGGCTTCAGGGGAGAAGTACCATTGGTATGAGCTTCGACGACGATCCTACCGCTATCCAGCAGATTGCTACCGAGGCAAAGACCATGGGTGACGGCAAGTATCTGGTTAATGGCAAACTGGTAATCATCAAGTCTGGCAATGCTTACGACATGGAAGGCAAATTGATAAAATAACCTTCAACAAAACATTTCAAGGGCTGCCCGTAGCAACAAGCTGCAGGCAGCCCTTGCTGCGTTACTGAAGTTTAGAGAAGTTTTCTGCAAGCCAGACAGCATTTAAAAAAAGGGGTATTTCTTGCGAGAATTGAAAAAAAACCTTATCTTTGCGTCCTGAAATGAAAAAGAAACTATTCTATAGCTTACGTGCAGCCTGGCCAACTACCGTCAAGAGTGCCAAGTGGCTGTTGAAACTGATGATCCCCATCTCATTGGCTGTGGCTCTGCTGCAGCACTGGGGGTTCATCGATTGGATGGCACAGTACGTTCATCCTATTTTCCAGTACATGGGTCTGCCAGGTTCTTCGGCCGTCATCTTTATTACCGGAGCCACAGCTGGCACTTATGCAGGAGTGGCTGCCATGATGTCCATTCCCTTGACCTTGCGTCAGGCAACCATCCTGTGTCTGATGATTGCTCTGTGCCACGCGCTTCCGATGGAATGTGCTGTGTGCCGGAAGACGGGTTCATCATTTTTCAGAATGGGCGTGATCCGTATTCTCATGGCCTTCGTGTGCGCGTACTACCTTAACTTGATTCTTCCAGAGATGCCAGAGGCCTATGCCTACATAGGAGCAGCCGCCGACAGTAGTCTGTCTGAAGTGCTCACCACCTGGCTCCTCTCCCAACTGAAGATGGTAGTGATGGTCATCGGTATCATCTACTCGCTGATGGTGCTTCAGCGCCTCATTGAGGTCTATAACCTGCTTCCGAAGCTCTCAAGATTCTTTGCCCCATTGATGCACATTTTCGGACTTCCTGCCGAATCTACCTATATGTGGCTGGTGGGCAATGTGCTTGGCCTGAGCTATGGCTCGGCTGTGATGATCGAACTCGAAGAGAAAGGTGTCATCACCAAAGAAGAGGCCAACGACGTCAACTATCACCTCATCATGAATCACTCCATGCTCGAAGACACCCTCGTCTTTGCCGTGACCGGAATCTCTGCGTGGTGGATTATCTCCACAAGAGTTTTGTTTGCGATGCTGGTGGTTTGGAGCAGGAAGATTTTCTATATCATCTGTGATTCGATGCACTAACCTCCTGCTGACAGGCCACGATAGCTGCGCGGAATTTCTCTTCGGCACAGAGTCGGGCAAAACCGGCAGAGGCCGCTAAGCGTGCTGCTTCGACATCGCTCTGATAGTGATAGCCAAGAATGACGCGGCTTTGTCCGAGCTGGTAACCTACGTTGAGAATGGCATTGGCATGCTCCGGGAATACAGAGACAAGGAGCAAGGCGGCTGCCCAGCCACGGACAGTATGCCCTGAGGGATAGGAAGTGAAGTCGGTAGGCGACTCCTCTTCAGGTACGGGTGTGTGCTCATTGAAGTGCTGGTATGGACGATGTCGTGCATACCGGTTCTTTGCTTTTTGTATCGACGAGCGTACATCCTGCATCACTCCCATGATCGTATTGGCCAGTATCGGGTATTTCTCTACAGTGAGCTCCTTGCCTACTGCCTCTGAGAATCTCATCATGAAATACTCAATGTCAGTACGCGCATCCCACACAGCGGTGTCGCCTCGCTGTGTATTGCGTATCTCTTTGTTGAGGAAGTACTGGATGCTGTCGGTGATAAACAAAGGCTGACCGGGTGCTGGAGGTGCTGGCAGGAAATAATAGGCATCGGGCATGTAGGAGTCTGAATAGTCATTGCCTTTATCGACAAAACTTACACCATAGAACGGACGGGCATTGGGTTCTCTCTGCTCGTCTTTTTTTTCTGGGTTCTGAGCTGTCAATGTATTGAATGACAGTAACGAAGTTAGTAAAAGGATTGCTGTTTTTAGATTCATTGATCAATGAGGGATTTATGGTTATTTGCCAAATTCTTTTAAGCCGTAATGGCGGCTGATCTCATTATAGCGAGTGATGAGTTCAGCACGGTTGGGACATCGTGTCTGCGTAAAATGGAAATACAGGATTTCGCGCAAAGCCTGAGCGATGGTAGCGTCTTTATATTCTGTGTCGAGCGCATAGGCACGGTCATACCATTCGCGCGACTGTTCGTACAGAGGTGTGAGCTTGCTATATGCCTGATTGGTTTTGCGCTGATTGAACAGCTTCTCTTTGGTTTGCACCACACGGTTGTAGTAGATGCGGCCAATGTGCGAACAGACATCCATCTGCATGGAATCAAGGGCGTAAGACTTCAGATAGATCTGCAGCGCCTCGAAAGGATGATCCTCAATTTCATGAAGCTGACCCACGATATTGAGCACCAGGACATCGGTAGAATCGAGTTCTATGATTCGGTCGGCAACCACCTTGGCTGAGTCCCACTCGTGCTTGTCAATATGCAGCTGAAGCAGATTCTTCTGGAACCAGGTATCTTCAGGCATGACGCCGATGGCACTTCGCAACTCGTTTTTGAGTGCAGTCGTATCGGCCAATGTGGCGTAGATGCTGACCGTGTTCTTATATACTTTTTCGGGTTCGTAGTGATGCTGCTTCAGCGAGTCATAATAAGCCAAAGACTCATCAAATCGACTCAGCGCCGTAGTGATGGTGGCGCAATTCAGGAGTGTGCGGCACTGGGTGGAATCGGCCAGATAAGTAGCAAAGCTCTTCATACGAACCGTGTCCTGCTGATAGACATCGCGCAAAAAAGCAGACTTGGCGCCATCGTATGACATCAGGAACTCTTCAAGCGAAGTCTCCAGTTGCTTGTCTTTGAAGCTCTGTCCTGCATTGACCTGAAAGCCTTTGGTTAAGAGATAATAGTTCATGGCCGTCTGCTGCAACGCGGGGATGGTCTTGAGCGATTTCTTGGAGTATGCATCCGACTGCTGCTGATAGGCTTCGTATGCCTTCAGATAATACTGGTAGCATTTCTTAGCCGAAGCCAGACATTCTTTCTCGTTGGCCTTACCGCCAGAGGCAGGTTTATTGCGCTCATAATTGAACGCAATATCTTCTACCTGACCCGCTAGAGCCAGATAGTCGGCCATAGGCTGCTGCAAGGAGTCGGCCAGATATAAAACGCGATTGATGTGTTTGCGCGCGTCGCTGATATTCAGAGTCCTGGCATTGCCGATAGCACGATTTACAAGTTTTATGTGTGATGTGATGCTATCGCGCATGTCTTTACTGAGCTCCTGACTTATGGCTGGAGTCAGGAGTTGTGTGAGAAGGAATAGTATAATTACGCGATGTAGTTTCATTCAAATGATTTTCTAATGGTTATGGACGAACTGTGATGTGGAAGCAAGGCTGCTTGATCTCGTACTTGACGTAACAGAACCCTTGTTCCTGCAGGTCGTAGAGCGCACGTGCCAGGTCTTCTTTGAGCTGACCTTCCCACGTCTTGCCTCTGACATCGAACCGGTTGTAGGTGATGTCGATGGTGGTGCCATAGCAATGCGTAGAGTTCTCAGAAGCATTGACATTGCCACGGCGAAGCTTCTTCACATCGGCCTGTGTACGCAGGACACTGGTGATGATGAAACGGCTGTGTGTACCATTATACTCCTGCATCAGACGGCCAAGATCGGTCAGGAAATCGGCAGCTCGAGGCACCATGTATGGTACAGATTGCGTCAGCTTATCTATCGTGTAGTAACGTGTGTCGTGCAGCTCTACCAGTTTGCCTTTGTATTTCTCCAGATCGTCACGAGAGGTCAAGGGATTGACACCTAAACGCTTGGCAGCGGCCAAATGAACGTCGTTGATATGATTGAAATCCTTATGATAGTTGGGTCGGCGCTTGGGATGTTTCTGACTGTCTGAAAGCCGGAACTTATCATGTTTGCTGCCAGGACGGCTATACTCTTCAGAGGAGGCGTAATTGCCGGACGCATCATCGGGTTTAGGAATAAACACCGAACTGATATAATCGGCCGTCTTGCACACAACGTATGAAACACCGTTATAGGCACCGTAACAGAAGCATCCGAAGCCTATTAAGACAAAGAGGACAATCAGGACACCCGTGATATGGCGTGGCCAATAACTGAGTGCCCAATAGCGCCTCTCGGCCCAACTGATACTTATGGATAGAATATGTCGAAGAAATTTCATGAAATTTCGCCAGCGATACTTTGAGGAATGAGTTTACATACTTCGTCCTGTGAATAACCTTGTCCGAGCAGGAACATGAGCTTGACGAGGGTGGCTTCGAGCGTCATGTCTCCGCCACTGATCACACCTGCCTGACTGAGGCGGTTGCCCGTTTCGTAGATGTTCATCTCGACAGCACCTGCAAGGCATTGTGTGACGTTGACAATGACGATGCCGCGTCTGATGGCATTGGACAGCTCTGCTATAAACCAGTCGTAGGTCATGGCATTTCCGGCTCCGAAGGTCTCGAGGACCACACCACGCAACGAGTTGATAGTCAGAATGGCATGAACAATGTTCTGTGGGATGCCAGGGAAAATCTTCAGTACTGCCACATCGGTACACATCTTATAATTTGCCTGAAGACTGTCTTGTGACTTAGGGAAAAGAATATGATGATGAGCCCAGTTGATATGCACTCCTACTCGTGCCAATGGGGTGTAGTTTGGCGACGTGAAGGCATGAAACTCTTCGCTCGACTGCTTTTTGCTTCTATTGCCACGTAAGAGTGTGCCCTGGAAATAGATACATACCTCAGGAACAAAAGGCAAGCCAATCTTGTC
>DCIF01000094.1:17980-18399 GCA_002315795.1 Bacteroidales bacterium UBA1733 | reverse complement strand
ACTTAATTCGAGTAATAATGAATAATGGCCAGTCTCGTCGGAAGGACGGGGCTGGCTCATTTACGATAGGTCGAACTGAGATGGGAAAACGGCGGAACTTTGTGTTATAGATCGATTTGTTGTGTCAACCTGATGTCATCGACCGAAGCGCCTGCCATGAAGAGATACTCGCCTGTGGCGACGTCCCACGCATGACCCTCTTCGCTCCATGACCCTAATGATTCACGACTGATGGTCATCTGCAGTGTCTGAGATGCTCCAGGTTCGAGCGTCTGTGTCTTGGCAAAGGCTTTCAGTTCGCGTGCAGGTTTGTCTGCTACCTTGCCCAATGGGGCTGTTACATAGAGCTGTACGACTTCTTTGCCTGCCACCTTGCCAGTGTTGCTGACTTTGACAGAGATGTTGAAGCCAGTAGTTGT
>DCIF01000094.1:16688-17849 GCA_002315795.1 Bacteroidales bacterium UBA1733 | reverse complement strand
GACGGTAACCCACATAGATGCCCTCTTCGTAATGTGTCTCGCCTATGTTCGGTTCTGTGCTCTTTTTGCCGCTCTGTGGACCTAACTGCACCATTGGTGGAGCATCGACAGGGAAATTAGCTGTTGAGAGGTGATCGGTGAGTTTGATGGGGAAGGTCATGGTGAGCTTGCCACTTGGTGAGACTTTGCCAGCGAGTACGTCAGCCACGCTGTTGCCGCCTTCCTGTCCGCCCATCCATGCGCAGAGGATGGCATCAGGCAGATCACGCCATGAGGCTGTCTCGATGACGCCTGTGATGTTGAGAATGACGATGACCGACTTGCCTGCTGCATGGAAGACCTGACAGACGTCCTTGATCATCTTCGATTCTTCTGGTGTCAGGTTGAAATTAGCCTGTGAACGGTCTGCAAACTCGCCTGAACTCTTGCCGATGGTGATCAGCGCTACATCGTTCTGCGAGGCGTAAGTCTTGAGTCGGCTTGCAGTCATGCTCTTCTCATTCGGACGGTCTTTAGGCAGATGGGCAGCCATTGGGTTCGAGCTCTCACTAACCATCTTCTCCAGACGTTCGGTTTCGGCAGCCAGATGTTTCGTGTAGTCTGCTGCAAGGGTTGCATCGATGGTGTAACCTGCATTCTTGAGACCTTCTGGCAAAGAGATGACGTATGCATGATGCACATCGCCTGAGCCTGTGCCGCCTGCTATGAAGTCGTAACTGGTGGTGCCGAAGAGTGCCACTTTCCTGATGTCAGCCGACAATGGAAGGGTAGCTATCTTTGTACTTTGGCATACATCGTTCTTCAAGAGTACCATGCCTTCGGTGGCACTCTGTCTGGTAACTGCAGCATGTGCTTCGAGGTTTGGCTTGTTGCTGTATTTGTAACCCTGATAGCGTGGGGTCTTCATGATGAGGTTCAGAACGCGTGTCAAGTTGCGGTTGATGGCCTCTTTCGAAACCTTTGCACTATCTATAGCAGCAATCAACTGACGTAGTTGTTTGTTAGAACCTGGTTCTATCATGTCATTGCCTGCCTCCATCTGAGCCACTACGTCAAGGCCACCGAACCAGTCGGTCATCACAGCTCCTTCAAAGCCCCACTCGTCGCGCAAGACCTCAGTTAGCAGCCATTTGTTCTCGCTGGCATAGGTGCCGTTGATGT
>DCIF01000094.1:16186-16662 GCA_002315795.1 Bacteroidales bacterium UBA1733 | reverse complement strand
TGTATGACGACATCACGGTCCAGGGCTGTGCCTCCTTGACGACGATCTCGAAGCCTCGCAGATAGATCTCGCGCAAGGCACGTTCGCTGATGATGGCGTTGTTGTTCTTACGATTGGTCTCCTGACTATTGGCGGCGAAGTGTTTGACCGAGGTGCCTACACCCTGGCTCTGCACACCACGGACGTAGGCTGATGCAATCTTGCCCGACAGCAGCGGGTCCTCGCTATAATACTCGAAGTTGCGACCACACAAGGGGTTGCGGTGGATGTTGAGGGCAGGAGCAAGCAGTACATCCACACCATATTCTTTCACTTCGTTGCGGATACTCTGACCGACAAGCTCGACCAGTTCCTGATTCCAAGTAGTGGCCAAGGCTGTGCCTACTGGGAAATGCGTACAATAGTAGGTGGTTGTATCGCCCTCGCGTGTAGGACTGATACGCAGACCGGCAGGTCCGTCTCCTAAGACGATGGTT
>DCIF01000094.1:10934-16069 GCA_002315795.1 Bacteroidales bacterium UBA1733 | reverse complement strand
CCATGCCTGTACCTACCAGCAACTTAGCTTTCTCTTCGTTTGTAAGTTGACCAATGACGGCGTCAATACTATCATTGCCCAAACGAGGTGTCGTGGTGCATGACAACAATGCGAGGGTAGGGAATAAGTAGAATGGGTATTTCATGAAATGGTATGTTCTTGAAAGGAATGGTATGTTGTTGTAATGATTGTGTCCAAAAGAGGAATGGCGGACGGTTGTTGCCGCCCGCCATTCTTGCTATGATTACTGGACTGTGATGACCGTGCGGAGATAACGTGTCAGCTGAGGTTCACCATTGTCAATGGCCTGGAGGACAAAGTGGATAGTTTCGCCAGGTTTTGCATCGGCGGGAACGGTGAAGGTTGTCTCAGCAGTGTTAGGACTATCTACGCTGAGTGGCTGCTCATTGGTCAATACGTACGAACCCACCGGGAAGTACCACCACTGGAGTCGCAAAGCATTGCCATCAGGGTCGGTAGCCTTGGCAGGGATTGTCACCTTCTCTCCTGGTTTAGCCTGCAAAGCAAATGGACCTTTCACCACTGGATAGTGGTTGGCATCGGCATAGTTAGGGGTCACAGACCAGGTCATACGGGCTGCCTCTGAGAGGTTTCGTTCCGTCTGCATGTTCGGGAAGGTGTGATCTTCTTCGCGATTGCCGAACATAGCTGCCCATGAACCCATATTCATCTTCATGGCTTCACCTTTGATGATTGGACGAAGGTCTGTGAGCATGTAGGTAGGATGACCAGATTCTGGAGCACCCTTCTTAATATCCCAACGTCCGTTCCAACCGCCCCAGGTGGGATCTTGCCAGGCACGCAGACCATTGTCGATGAGCTGATAGAAACAGCCGCTGTCGCCATCGCCATAAAGTGTTCCGGTAGGCTGCACACTGCACCACATGATGTATCCCTCATTCTTGAGGTCGAGCGCAGTCTTGCCATCAGAGACACCGATAGGATCCATGACATCGCCCGGCACCATCTGCTTGCCGTCGCCCCAGCAGCGCACCAGACTTCCGATAGGACCTTGGCGCATCCACTTGGCAGCCCATTCGGGTTCGGTAAGCTTCGGACCGCCTGTGTTGTCCCAGTAGCCCATACCACCGTGTTCATTCTGTACCCAGATGTCGGGCCACTTGACAGCAATATACGTGTTGTAGGCATTGTCCTGGTCTCCTGAGAGGCAAAGGATGACTTTCTCGTTTACCTTCTTGACAATGCTTTCCCATTCAGGCTTGCCTTCATACTCGTCGGCAATGGAACGGAGGGCGGAAGCTATCGATGAAGAACCGCCCCAAGCCTGGATGAACAACGGACCAGGTTTCTCATCGAGAATGTTCTTCTTGATGAGGTTCGAACCATCGCTGTCGTACGAGTAGTCGCCTTCGAAGGCACAGTTACCGTAACAGGTCACCGAACGGAGATATTCAGGGGTAGGGTACGAAGCGTCGTGCACCTTGAGGTTGGTGTAACACTCAGCGTATGCATCGATGATATCGTCAATGAATCGTTCTTCTGGCATGAAACGCCAAGACTGCTGTGGACCGAGTCCGAGCTGGTCGTATTCTGACATCTCGATATACTGTGTCTTGCCAGACCCGTCGTTGAGCCAATGGAAACGGCTGCTGGTATAGACGAGACCGTCAATCTGGAAGTCGGTGGCATGCAGCAGGAAACGGATCATCGAGTTGTTGTCATCGAGTTCCGGGTCACAGGTCACGATGGTACGTGGTTTGACGTATTCAGGTTCTGCAGGTTGCTGCTGCTGGCAACTTGTCAGCGCCAGTGCAGCAACAGCAGCTATGAGGATGGTTTGTTTCTTCATTTTTGGTTGAAATTACTTGTACAGCTTCTCGCGCATATCTTTATAGAAGGCTTCCCAAAGTTCAACCTCCTTGAGGTTTGGCTGACTGATGAGGGTAGCACCGTTGCGGAACTTCATCACGGTCTCCTCGTCCTTGTTATAGATAGGCCAGTAAGGCAGTGTCTCGCCATGTGCAGGCACGTCAACGGTCTCTCCGTTATCGTTAGGGTTGCCGGTCTTAACGAAGTTGCCCCAGTACTTGGTCATCATCTTCGAAACGCCCCATGCCTTCTCGTCGAATGGCATGAAAGCCCAGTCATGACCGAAGACAAAAGCCATATCCACGGCATGGTTGGTGCCCTTGGGAGCCGGACGACCCTTCATCCTGAGAATCTGGTCGAGGTAATAGACATAGATGTTGCTCTTGCCCGTCTGCTGCTGCAGGTTAGTCCACGCGTAGGTAGGCCATGCGAAAGCCGACTCGCGGAAGATGCACGAACGGACATCGATCACGTCGGCATCTGAAGATGCAGGATAGATTTCCTTGAACTTAGGAGCCCAGTCGCCAAAGCGCTTGGTCATCTCCTGCTCATAGTCGGCCATGGTGCCTGGACGTGCAAACATATCACCCTCACGGCTGTTGGTGCCAATGAGAAGGTTTACGTCGTTATAGTCGCCCTGCTGATACTGGAGGTACTGGTCGCCCTTGATGACATAGCCATCGACGCATGGCCAGCATGCACCAGCGGCAGCAGCCAACAGTGTGTCGGCAGGAATCTGACGGAGTTTCTTGAGGTTGATCTTCTTGCCCTTGAACCCTAATTTAGCCACGATGTCACGACCACGCTGCTCGGCATCGGCCAGACTGACGGAACTGCTGCTGATGGTGCCGGCTGGAGCAACTGGACTGAATGCACCGCCACTCTCGCAGATGGCAGCGCGGAACAGACCCTTGGTGAGAGGTGATGCACAGAGGATGCTGACAGAGATACCGCCTGCTGACTCGCCTTGGATGGTAATCTTCTCTGGATCACCGCCGAAGTTAGCAATGTTTTCTTTCACCCACTTGATGGCCTGAATCTGGTCGAGCATACCATAGTTGCCCGAAGTAGCCACACCAGTCTCCTTGAGGCTCTCCTGGGTAAGTTCGGGCAGCGCTAAGTATCCCATGGCATTCATACGGTAGGTGATGCTCACAAAGACGATGCCCTGACGTGCGAAGTTGTCGCCCCACTGGTCCCAACTCTTGCCGTCCTGGAAACCACCACCGTGAATCCATAACATGACTGGGAGTTTCTCACAAGCCTTGGTGGCAGGGGTAAGGATGTTGAGGTAGAGGCAGTCCTCGCTGGTTGGTTCTGGAGATACGTTACCGCCTACACCTACTCGTGGCTGAATGGCGCGTGCCTTGACTTCCTTTGCCTGATATACGCCATCGTATGCCTTTGGCTCTTGTGGCGCTCTCCAACGGAGTTCACCTACTGGTGGTTGTGCAAATGGTACACCCTTGAAAGTGCCGAGATTGTTCTCGATAAAGCCCTCGATCTCACCCTGTGCTGTGTGTGTGCGGGTGAGTGGCTGTTGTGCCATCAGGCTGGTACTGAGTGCCACGATGGTCAGTGAAAGTAGTTGACGCAATTTCATTTGATATTTTTTAATGAGTTTATAACGAATGTCAATAGCTCTGCAAGATAGAATGCTGTCAGATGACCTTATTCGACAGTAATTACCAATCGGTTATAACGTACCTGTGGAAGTTTGCCATTATCCTTGGCCTCGAGTACGAGGTGAATCTCCTGCCCAGCCTGTGCATCTGCAGGCACGGTGAAAGTGGTGACTGCTGCTGTTGGGTCAGCTACGTTGCAGTCTGGTTCGTAGGTGCAGCTTGGGTGCTTCCACCAGTTGACGCTCACCTTCTGCCCCTTGTCTGGATCGGTGACTGCAAATTTCAGTTTCAACGTCTCTCCTGGCTTGGCAGTGAGTGCCTTCGGACCATTTATCTGTGGCTCATGGTTACAGGCTGCATAGTCTGGATTGACAGCCCACTCCATAGATGTTTGGTATATTGAGAGAAAAGGTGTACTTTTGCAATTGATTATTCTTATTTATTATATATTATTTCGTTGTCTTTTTTATTTTTACTTTTTATGTAGTTATGGCACTAAATCAAAGACGATTGAAAATACTTGAAATGATCAGAGAGGATGGTCATGCTAAAGTTCAAGATCTCTCTCGCTTATTCGGTGTTAGTGAGGTTACTATCAGACAAGATCTTGAGGCTCTTGAAGAGTTAGGGGCAATCCAGCGTGAACATGGTGGTGCATTCTTGAAAGATCTGGGGAGTTTTGCAAAAACAGGCAAACTATTTAATCAGTCCAATATTGACAAGAAGCAGGAGATTGCGCAAAAGGCTGTTTCCTATATTAATGACGGTGATGTCATCATCCTTGATTCTGGTTCTACAACCACCGAGATTGCCAAACTCTTGGGAGAATTCCACAATATCACTGTGATTACAAACGCCATGAACATTGCCATGATGCTTGGCGAGAATCCTAACATCAATTTGATCGTCACCGGCGGTGAGTTCAAGGCTCCTACCCTTTCTTTGACCGGACAGATGGCGGCTAACAGCCTGAGCGGTCTACGTGCCGGAAAGTTATTCCTCGCTACAGCTGGCATCTCTTCGGACATGAGCCTCACCTATCCCAGCCTTTCCGACTTGGTGGTGAAACAGGCAATGATCGAATCTGCAGATAAAGTATTCCTGGTGGCTGACAGTGCCAAGATCAATATTTCTTCGTTTGCTGTGCTCGGTCCGCTGACGCTTGTCCATACGCTGATCACCGACTCTTACATTACCGAAGAGAGCATCGAAGCAATCAAACAGGTTCATCCGACGTTGGAGATTGTATAATTACAATTATTACAGCGAAAAATAGATACGCACACTGCGCCATCGTGTCGAGCCCGAGATTGGGTATCACACGAAGGCGCAGTTTTTTAGTGTATGTTTGCAGTACAAATGGATCAATCCCAGATAGGGTTCCCACCACGCTCTGAGCCGAGTTATCGGCAGCGGTGTTAGCTACGCTTAGGGTGGAGCTGCTGGAAGTTATAATAATATCACCACCCAAATTACAGTAAATGTAACCGGGGTGGTGATATTTGTTATTCGCTATTTGTTAATAGCAACTTAGCAGACGATATTAACAATCTTCTTAGGTACGAAAACAAACTTCTTGATAGGCTTGCCATCGATCCAACGCTGGGCCTCAGCCGTAGCAAGAACAGCTTCCTGCACCTGTTCGGCCGTTGCATCGGC
>DCIF01000094.1:10468-10755 GCA_002315795.1 Bacteroidales bacterium UBA1733 | reverse complement strand
GCAATGAGGACGGTCAATGGCTCCAGGATGGCACGTGAGGTACACTGCTGCTGGGTGAGTTCGCCTACAGCCACCATGAAGGCTGAGATGGCGGTGTTGTATGAGAAGGTCTCAATGTCGCCAGTCACCTTGTTGATGAGCTTGTGCAGAGTCTTGAGGTTGTCGGCCGTTGGCTGTGCATCGGTCACCTTGAGCAGGCTCTCCGCGTTCTTAGGATCCTGATAGAGGGCCCAGAACTTCTTGAGGAAGCGGAATGAACCGTCAATACCGGCCGTATCCCATGGCTT
>DCIF01000094.1:0-10295 GCA_002315795.1 Bacteroidales bacterium UBA1733 | reverse complement strand
AGATGATTTCAGCCTCAGCATACTCAGGACGCCAAGCCTTGAAGGCCTCTACGTTCATCTCCAGACCGGTCACGAAGTTGACATCCACATGGATAGGGTCACACTGGCCATACTGCTCAGCGATGTCGGCACTCACATACTTGTTGGTGCCACTGACACGCATGGCAAAGCGCGAACTGCCCTGGATCATACCCTGGTTGATGAGCTTCTTAAATGGCTCCTCGCTCTTCACCACACCAAAGTCCTTGAGGAACTTGTTCCAGAAACGGCTGTAGATGAGGTGACCGGTAGCATGCTCTGAACCTCCGAGATAGAGATCTACATTGTCCCAATACTCGTTGGCCTCAGGAGAGACGAGCGCCTCGGTGTTATGAGGATCGGTGTAGCGGGTGTAGTAAGCCGAAGAACCGGCAAAACCTGGCATGGTGCAGAGTTCGAGTGGGAAGACGGTCTTATTGTCGATGAGCGCCTTATCTGCAACCTTGCCTTCAGCCTCATTCCATGCCCAGCACTGAGCGTTGCCGAGTGGTGGTTCGCCTGTAGCTGTTGGCTTGAACTCGCTTACCTCAGGAAGCTCGAGAGGTAGTTTGTCGGCTGGAATCATGTATGGCATGCCCTCCTTATAATATACAGGGAATGGTTCACCCCAGTAGCGCTGGCGGCTGAAGATAGCGTCACGCAGACGGTAGTTGACCTTCACACGGCCTAACTTCTGCTCGGTGACATACTTCTTCATGGCAGCGATACTCTCCTTGACGGTGAGGCCGTTGAGGTTGATCTTATCGTTGGCCGAATTGCACATGATACCCTCCTTGGCATCGAACGAACCTTCGTTGAGGTCATAATCACCTTCGATGAGTGGTACGATAGGGAGGTCGAAGTGCTTAGCGAATGCCCAGTCACGTGAGTCGTGAGCAGGAACGGCCATAATGGCACCAGTGCCGTAGCCGGCAAGTACGTATTCTGCAATCCAGATAGGGATGTTCTGGCCCGTGATAGGGTTAACAGCGTATGCACCAGAGAAGACACCCGTCACCTCATGACCCGCCTGACGCTCACGTTCGGTCTTGCGCTTGCAGGCATCAAGATATGCCTCAACCTCTGCTTTCTGGCCTTCGGTGGTCACCATCTGCACATACTTGCTCTCAGGAGCCAGTACCATAAAGGTGACACCAAACATGGTATCTGCACGGGTGGTAAAGATGGTGAACTCCAATCCGTCCTGAGTAGCAGGATTGTCGTTAGGAACTACCTTAAACTGAGCCTCAGTACCCTCTGAACGGCCGATCCAGTTCTTCTGAGTCTCCTTGATGGCATCACTCCACTGGATAGTCTCCAATCCGTCAAGCAGACGCTGTGAGTAAGCAGAGACACGGAGACACCACTGGCGCATGAGCTTCTGCTCCACAGGATAGCCACCACGCTCAGAGACACCATTGACTACCTCATCGTTGGCCAGTACAGTGCCGAGTTCCGGACACCAGTTCACCATCGTCTCACCCAGGTAAGCAATACGATAGTTCATCAGGGTCTGCTGCTTTTCTACTTCGCTCATGGCCTTCCACTCATCGGCTGTGAAG
Source organism: Bacteroidales bacterium UBA1733 (assembly GCA_002315795.1). The sequence continues at coordinate 8,715 of DCIF01000094.1, read as the reverse complement.
CTGAGTTCGCGTGTGCAAGCCACATCAAGACCCTCAGAACCCTTCTCCTCGAAGCGTGCAATGAGTTTCTCGATAGGCTGAGCCGACTGGCACTTGTTGCAGTAGAAAGCGTTGAACATCTGGGTGAAGGCCCACTGTGTCCACTTATAGTAACCTGGTTCGCAGGTACGAACCTCACGACTCCAGTCGAAGCAGAAGCCGATACGGTCGAGCTGCTGACGATAGCGCGCGATGTTCTGTTCGGTAGTAATGGCCGGGTGTTGACCCGTCTGGATAGCATACTGTTCGGCAGGAAGGCCGTATGCATCATAACCCATAGGGTGAAGCACGTTGAAGCCGTTGAGGCGCTTGTAGCGGCTAAAGATATCGCTGGCAATGTAGCCGAGCGGATGACCTACGTGAAGGCCTGCGCCTGAGGGGTAAGGGAACATATCGAGCACATAGAACTTAGGTCTTTGTGCATCGATTTCTACCTTGTAGGTCTTGTCTTTGACCCACTGAGCCTGCCATTTAGGCTCGATAGCTCTGAAATTGTATTCCATTATTTATATTTATTTTATTTCTAATTTCCATCTTTTAGGCACCCAAAAAACGAGGGGCGACATCATTCAGGCTAACCTGTCCATCAGTTTCTCCGCCTTCTCATCCTGCCCCAGTAAAAGGTGCGTAGCCGCCAGCTCCTTGATCAGATCCTCATTGTTCTCATCGGTCAGGAATGCCTTATAGAGCACATTCAACGCCTCGGCATACCATCCCTGGCGGTTGAGCCATTTTCCGAAACTGAGCATAAAATCATCCGAATCAGGCACCATTTCCAGCGCCTCCTTCATGATCCTGCTGCCCATCGTCTCGTCCGTCTTCCCGTGTCCTACGAGCCGCTTGAAAGTCTGAGCCGCCTCATCAAACCGCCCAGCCTTGAGTAGGTAACGGCCTACAGTCAGCAGGTTGTCGTCCTTCATAAACGCCTCACCGAAGCACTTGTATCCACTCAGGTCGGGCGACAGTCGGAACGGGTTGTTCAGCATCTTTCCGGTTTTCGAGAGGGTGTAGAACCTGAAGAGATCCTGCAGGTGAATCTGCATGATCAGGTCGTCCTCCAGATCCTTCATCTGTCCGTTCATCAGATTCATCTCGCGCAACTTCTCATCAAGCTCATTCAGCTTCTCCGGCATCGTTGACATCACCAGGAAAGTTGCGTATTTGTCCGTATGGGTCTGCGCTACATTATGTAGCAGCATCTCATACCATATCTCCATCTTCGGATGCTGCTCCAGCGTCTTTTTCACCACCTCGTTCTCCTTGTCGAAAGGCATCAGCCAGTGGTGGTCAGTATTCTCCATCGAGAAGAATCCGAGGCTCGACAGATACTTAAACTGAGTGTATCCGGTGTCAATCTTCGAGTGCAGCAGATTCACAAACAGCTTGAGACCCTTCTGATGCAGCTCTTCGTCTATCGCCTCATTTCCTTGTTGCAGACCTTCCATAAACTTCAGCAGTTCGCGTTTCATCGATGCAAACTCCCTGATGGGCAGCAGCAGTTCCTGTAACAGCATCAGTTGCTTGGGCTCAGACTCACACAGCAGCAGGTATTCCTGGCTCAGCCTGGGGTGCTCCGCGATGCGTGCGTCATACACCATGCCGCACAGGAAGAGGGCCGTCCACGACTGCTGCCTCAACTGCGCCGGCTGGTCATCAAGGGTGTAGGTATACATACACTCCAGCAGATCGGCATCAAACGTCTCCAGCACATTAAGGGTGAGAGCAGATAGGAGGGTAGCCCGCAGGAAGAGTGACACCTGGTCAGACAAGATAGCGCGATGCAAGGCGTTACGCAGGTCTTTGCCGACAGGTTGAGTGGTGCGTATCGTGTTGAAGATGATACCCAACTCATAGTCATCGGCATGAGCCAGACGCTCAGGCTGCAGCACAGCCACCAGATTATCCAAATTGCTGAAATCCATTTATAGGCAATAAAATCCGCCACGAACATGCGTTCTGACGGTCTGGGTTTTCAAAAAAAGCAGTAGGCTCATGAGCCGGGTTCTGTTTTAATCTGTCATTAATCTTGTCCTGCCATTACTGACAGGCTTTAGCAATCTACCCCCTGGCTTGGACGAGCCGCCCTCAGACGCCAGTATACATGATCTTACAACCCATGGGACGTACAGCCACTCCATGTTACCATGTGTGCGGTGAGCTCTTACCTCGCCTTTTCACCCTTACCCTTGCGGGCGGTCATTCTCTGTTACGTTCACCTAAACGTCACCGCCTACCGGCCGTTAACCGGCATGGTGCCCTATGCTGCCCGGACTTTCCTCACACGCGTATGCGTGAGCGACAGAAGGGCCTACTGCGGGAACAAAGATAAGTAAAAATATTTAAAAACACATTAAACGAAATCCAAAAATTTAAGAATTGGCCGAAAATTTAATAGAAAATGTTAAATTCATGGGTTGTTTTAACTTAATTCCATTAAACTTCCCTATCTTTGCACCGTCAAAAGGACGAAATAATTATTATAAAAGGACAAATTATTATTAAAATAAGAATTAACTATGAACGTAAAAAATGCAGTACTCCTTTTCGGAGCCATGGTGACCGTTAGCGCATTGACCGCCTACGGTACTTTCAAGATGATGGAGCCACAACTCGTTGCTTCCACCGAACAGCAGATGAGTGCAGATAGTAATCTGCATCACGTAGATTTCACAATGACCAACCATAGTTCGGTAACCGAAAACGACTTCACTCGTGCCGCAGAGATGACCGTCAATGCGGTGGTTGGTATCAAGAATACGCAACAGACCCAACAGATGCAGTATGGCGGCAGCAGCATGAACGATCCCTTCTTCGATTTCTTCTTCGGTAATCGCGGTTACGGTCAGCAGCAACAGCCAAAGCCTCGTGAGGGTTACGGCAGTGGAGTCATCATCTCGAGCGATGGTTATATCGTGACCAATAATCACGTTATCGACAAGGCCGATCAGCTCACCGTCACACTCAATGACAAGCGTCAGTTCGAAGCCACACTGGTAGGTACTGACCCGACCACAGATATCGCGCTCATCAAGATCGATGCCAAGGATCTGCCGGTAGTTAACTTCGGCCAGAGTGATGCGCTCAAGATCGGCGAGTGGGTGTTGGCAGTAGGCAATCCGTTCATGCTCAACAGTACGGTAACTGCAGGCATCGTTAGTGCCAAGGCACGTAGCCTCGGCATGAGTGGCAATCAGTTGGGCATCGAGAGCTTTATCCAGACCGATGCAGCTGTAAACCCTGGTAACTCGGGTGGCGCACTTGTGAATACTGCTGGTGAGCTTGTGGGAATTAATACTGCTATCTATTCACAGACAGGAAACTATGCAGGTTATTCTTTTGCTGTTCCGTCGAGCATCGTAAGTAAGGTTGTGACCGACCTTAAGCAGTACGGCACCGTGCAGCGTGCACTCCTGGGTATTCAGGGTGGAGACGTCAATGCACAGGTCGTTGAAGAGAAGGAACTCAAGGTCAACGAAGGTGTCTATGTGGCCGAGGTTACCGATGACGGTGCCGCTAAGGAAGCCGGTATCAAGAAAGACGATGTCATCACCGCTGTCAATGGCGTGAAGATCGAGAAGATGTCACAACTGCAGGAGCAGATTGCGCGTTTCCGTCCTGGTGACAAGGTCAAGGTGACCGTCAACCGTATGGGAGAGACGAAGAATTTCACCGCTACCCTCAAGAATAGCATGGGCAATACTGAGGTGATCCAGAAGAAGGGTATCGATCAGTTGGGCGTAACCTTCAAGAACCTCTCGTCGCAGGAACTTTATAAATATGGAGTACGCTCAGGCGTGCAGATTCAGAAGCTCGAGCAGGGAGGCCTCTTTGCCAAGGCCGGACTCCGTGAGAAGATGGTCATCGTCAAAGTCAACGATCGTCCGGTCAAGAGCGACAAAGAGATAGAAGCCATCTACAACGAGCTCACCACCAACCGCTCGGCCGATCAGGATCCAGTGCTCTTCATTGCAGCCGTCACTCCTCAGGGTCGTGTAGCTTACTTTGCCGTCGATCTCAGTAAATAAGCAATCGAATAGTAAGTAAGTGATTAGAATTTATTATAAAAGTATAGCATAAAAATTACAAATACTCTTAGAAAATGCAGAAAAACGTAAGCTTTTCTGCATTTTTTTTGTTGCTGTCGCAAAAAATGTTTATCTTTGCGACTGCATTTTTAATTATTCTTTCTGCATTTTTTATTTTATTTTTTAGTATATGGTTGCTTATCCACGTTTTACTGCCGAAGAGGCAGCACGTCTTTTTAAAAATGGTGATGTAGTAGGTATCGGTGGTTTCTCTTCAGTAGGTACTCCTAAGGTGATTCCGGCTGCTTTGGCTCAGTATGCCGAAGAGGAGCATGCTGCAGGTCGCGAGTTTAAGGTAGGTCTGGTCACGGGTGGTGCTACAGGCCCTCAGATTGATACGATGATGGCCAAGGCTAAGGCGGTGAAGTTCCGCACGCCTTTCCAGAGCAATTCGGATATGCGTGGAGCCATCAACACGGGCGAGGTGCAGTATTTTGACTGTCATCTTTCGATGATAGGTCAGGATGTGGCCTATGGTTTCCTGGGCGATATTGATATTGCTATTGTTGAGGCTTCGGAGATTTTGGATGATGGTAACATTGTGCTCTCAACCTCGGTGGGTATCAGTCCGACGCTGGTAGCTAAGGCTAAGCACGTACTTATTGAGCTGAATGCGGCTCACACAGGCAAGCTCAACGGCATGCACGATATCTATCTGCCTGAGATGCCACCTTATCGTAAGCCTTTCATGATCACCAGCCCAGGCGATCGTATCGGTACTACCTATTGCCCTGTTGACCCAAAGAAGGTCCTCGGTATTGTGGAGACCAATCTGACCGATAATCAGACCGGCTTCAAACCTCTCGATGACGATACACGTGCCATTGGTGCTCATGTCTCTAACTTCCTGGTTTCTGAACTGAAGCGTGGCGGCATCCCGAAGGAGTTCCTGCCATTGCAGAGTGGTGTGGGCAACATTGCCAATGCCGTAATCGGTGCTCTGGGCGATAATCCTGATGTGCCTGCTTTCTCGATGTTTACTGAGGTAATCCAGAACTCGGTCATCGACCTTATGCTCAAGGGCCGTTGTAACTATGTGACCGGTTCTTCGCTCTCGTTGACCGATGATGCACTGGAGGTGATGTATCAGAATATGGATGTCTTCGGCAAGCGTGTCTTGCTGCGTCCACAGGAGATTACCAACCACCCTGAGTGTATCCGCCGACTGGGTATCATCGCCTTAAATACCGCTCTTGAGGCCGATATCTTCGGCAATGTCAACTCAACTCATGTGCTTGGTACCAAGATGATGAATGGCATTGGTGGTTCGGCCGACTTCGCGCGTAACGCGTTTATCAGCATCTTCACCACTCCATCTATGGCCAAGGGCGGCCTGATCTCGAGCATCGTGCCAATGGTCACTCATACCGACTCTTCTGAGCACTCGGTACGTGTGCTGGTAACCGAACAGGGTGTAGCCGACCTCCGTGGAAAGTCGCCTTCTCAGCGCGCACGTCTCATCATTGAGAACTGTGCTCATCCTGACTACAAGGAGCTCCTTTGGGACTATCTTCGTCTGGCCGAAGGCAAGGGTCTGCACACACCACACACTCTCAGCAAGGCCTTCGCTATGCACTTGGCATTCTCTGAGACAGGAGATATGCACAATGCTAAATTTTAATGGACTGTTTCAACGTCACCATATTAGGCTGCGGATCGGCTAAACCGACCTTGCGCCACTCACCTACAAGTCAGGTTGTCAACTTTCGTGGCAACCTGTTCTTGGTTGATTGTGGAGAGGGTGTGCAGGTGGGCTTGTGCCGTAACCATATTGCTGTAGGAAAGATTGGGCATATTCTGCTCAGTCACCTGCATGGTGACCATTGTCTGGGCCTGGTGGGACTGATCAGTAGCTTAGGCCTCGGGCAGCGGACCGGAGAGATCGTGATTCATGCGCAACCCGATGCAGAGAAAGTCTTCCGTCCGTTGTTCGATTTCTTCTGCCCTGACCTCTCGATGACGGTCACCTTCCAGCCCTTCGACCCCTATAAGAGTGAGGTGATCTTTGAGGATAAGTCGCTCCTGATACGCACCATTCCGCTGCACCATCGTGTGCCTGCTGCCGGGTTCCTGTTTCAGGAGAAGCCTCGTGACCGTCATCTGCTGATCGACCGTTGTGAGGAACTCGGTATTCCATTTGCCTATTATCAGGGCATCAAGAAAGGCAATGACTGGACCGATCCGGAGTCTGGTAAGGTGGTGCCGAATGAACTGCTGACCTCAGAACCGACTCCCAGCAAGAGTTATGCTTTCTGTTCGGATACTATCTATGCAGAGAGCATAGTGCCCATCATCCGTCATTGTGACCTTCTTTATCACGAGGCCACCTACGGTCAGGAAGATGCCGTAAAAGCGCGTCAGAGAGGCCACTCCACCGCTCAACAGGCCGCTACCATTGCTCAGAAAGCTGAAGCCAAGAAACTCGTCATCGGCCATTATTCTGCCCAGTTCGTGACCAGCGAGATGGAACAGGGGTTACTGGCTGAGGCTCAGGCGGTCTTCCCGAATACGGTATTGGCGAAAGAGCAGTTGGTTCTCGATGTATAGCATCGAGAGCCATAGCAACCTTTCATGACTTTAGGAACTAATAACTTTATCTTGCACAGCCAGTTAACGGGTAACAGTTAACATAGTAATCCGAACCATACATCATCCATTTGTCTAATCGTTTATGGAATTTAACTTCTGTGCAGAAGCAAAGACTTGCTTTGATTATGCCGAGTGTGAGCAGGTTATTCAAATTTTCATTGTCTGTCATTTTCCATAGTTGCATATATTGTTGTTCATTCTCAATATAATGGGAGGGGTATTGGATGCTTTATATGTCATTTCGGTTGTAAAAAGCACTGTTTTGTCCGAAATTCTTGAAGTTTTTCGGACTATCTTGCTAAATTGAGATAAAATGAATAAGGTAACATCATGCCAAACGTGTTAATGTAAATGTTGGTACATACACGTCAGTGTTGAGTGTTGAGGCATTGTAGTGTGTATGTTGCTTGTCGATAATTTAAGCTATCAAAAAGCTTTCAATGTAGTGTTTATTTGTTAAATGTTCGTAAATGTACGAATAATTGTTTGGTGGATTCAGATGTTGTTCGTACCTTTGCGAAGGAAATTATATCAAAACGTATATGGCAGAAAAGAAATATTGTATAAAGACGGAGACTTTGGCGGCTATTGCTAAGGCATTGGGGCATCCGGCGCGTATTGCTATCATGAAGTTCCTGGCTAAGCAGGAGACGTGTTATTTCGGGGATATTCATGAGGAGTTGCCTATTGCTAAAGCGACTGTTAGTCAGCATCTGACAGCTCTGAAGGAGGTTGGATTGATACAGGGTGAGATTGAGACGCCTAAGGTGAAGTATTGTATCAATCGGGAGAACTGGGAGTATGCCCAGCAGTTGTTTGGGGAATTCTTTGCGCAACAGCTCTGCGAGAAGAAGGACGGTTGCTGTCAGTAGCATACGTACTTGTATAAAGTAACTACCCTCGTTGGTTTGTCTTCGAGGGTTTTATTAGTCAATCGATGTTCGTTGTTCTGCGAATTGTAAACAGTATTATATGTCATGAAACAGATTAAAGTTTTGGTAAGCCAATGTGCTTGCAATCAGAAGTTCTTCTCGCTGGTGGAGAAGGTAGTTAAGGACAATCAGATTGATGCCACTGTGGAGAAGGTGGACGACATCATGGAGGTGATGCAGTATAACGTGATGTCGCTTCCAGCGCTGGTAGTTGATGGCGAGGTTGTAGCTCGTGGTCAAAAGAATGAGGCAGAGATTTATTCACTACTAAAATAGGAGTATGAAGAAGTTTATATCAGTCATCATTCTGCTGGTGGTATGTTCTGTTTGTGTGATGGCACAGACAGTTGAAGTGAAGTATTTCCACGGCAAACAGAGGTGTGTGACGTGTCGTAGCATTGAGAAATATGCTCAGGAGGTGATCAAAGAGAGTTTTGCCAGGGAGTTGAAGGACGGCAAAATCAAGTTCACGGTTACTGACTTTTCTACTGATGAGGGCAAAGCAGTTGCCAAGGATTATAAGGTGACCTACTCGTCGCTCTTTGTTGTTAAGGGCAAGGAGCGCGTGAACCTCACTCAGATGGGATTCAAGTACGCAAAGAACCAACCAAAGGAATTCAAGAAACAACTGAAAAAGGAGATTGAAGATCTGCTAAGATAAACGCTTAAGTGATTGACTATGACCGAATATCTGAACATGTTGCTCGACAGCACAAACGTCCCTGTGCTAATGGCATTCATACTGGGTTTGCTGACTGCCATTTCGCCCTGTCCGCTTGCCACAAACATAACGGCAGTGGGGTATATCAGCAGAAATATTGAGAGCCGTCGGAAGGTGTTTCTTCAGGGATTGATGTACACACTTGGACGCGCCTTTGCCTATACCATTCTGGGTGCTGTGTTTATATACATAATAAGGAAAGGAGCGGACACCTTTGAAGTGCAACAATTCGTCAGCGAATGGGGTGAGTTGGTTATTGGTCCTGTACTGATTCTGGTTGGATTGTTTATGCTATTCGGGCATCTATTGCATCTGCCGAAGTTAAGCCTCACCCCTGCTTCGACTCAGC
>DCIF01000131.1:3418-7395 GCA_002315795.1 Bacteroidales bacterium UBA1733 | reverse complement strand
TATTCCGAACCTGATCGGCCTTCTCAGCGTCTGTGCCTTTAAGTACCGGCTGAAAGAAAAAAAGACGTAGCACAGCGAAGATGATGATCAGTTTAATGATAATGATGGTCCATAAAACGCGACCGACGGTCATACCACGAAAACCTTCGTAGTAAAACCGCCAGATGCGCATAAAAATATTGTCTTTTGTGTTAGTCATGAAAGAGTTCGAGAACTTAGGAAAGGATGGCTTCTGCCAAAGATTCGAGAGCAGGTACATCAGTCTGCTTCATGACGCCCTTGATGGTGACAGTCTCACCCTTGATGGTGATGTTCTTCATCTCTTCAAGCATCTGCTTCATAACCTTTCCTGCGCATGGTGCCCAGCTACCGTTCTCAATAAGTGCCACCTCACGATTCTGCCAGGTCTTGGCCTGGAGGAGGTGGAGGAAATTATACATAGGAGTAAAGAGACCACCGTCATAGCTTGAGGCAGCAAGGACTACCTTACCATACTTGAATGCGTCTTCTACGCCCTCATGGATATCCTCACGGCAGATGTCGGCAATCGAGACTTTCTTACAACCTTTGGCCAACAGTATCTCCTTCAGCTTCTCTGCTGCCACCTTCGTGCAACCATGGATAGAAGCGTAAGCGATGAAGACACCTTCAGCTTCGACACCATAGCTGCTCCAGATTGTGTAGAGTCGTAGCGCATCAGCCATCTTCTCACCACTCAGAATTGGACCATGAAGTGGCAGGATCTGATCAATGTCGAGTGCGGAGGCTTTCTTCAGGAGAGTGGTGACTGGAGCACCATACTTGCCACAGATGTTGAAGTAATAACGGCGTGCTTCACATGCCCAATCATCTGGCTCTGCATCAATTACGCCAAACTTGCCAAAACCATCGGCCGAGAAAAGAACCTTGTCCTTGGCATCGTAGCTGACCATTACCTCTGGCCAGTGTACCATAGGAGCCATGACGAAAGTAAGGGTATGCTGACCCAGTGAAAGGGTATCGCCTTCCTTTACTGCAATGACGCGCTCAGCAAGATCGCTCTCAGGGAAGAAGAGCGGAATCATGGTCTGTGCCTTGGCTGAACATACTACCTTGATGTTCGGATAGAGAGCCAGGACTTCACCGATACCACTGGCATGATCAGGCTCGAGGTGATGCACGACGAGATAGTCAGGCTGACGTCCATCGAGAGCTGCGTTAAGGTTCTGCTTCCACTGATCCATGGTGCGACGGTCAGATGTATCCATGATGGCTACTTTCTCATCAATGATGAGGTAAGAGTTGTAGCACATGCCCTCTGGTACTTCGTACTGAGATTCGAAAAGTCGGATATCTGCATCATCGCAGCCGATATACTTAATTGTGTCTGAAATAGTAATCATTATTATTAGTGTTTTATTGATTGATCTATGTTAAGTCTAAATGAATTTATGTGTAAATTAATTCATGTGCGCAAAGATAAATCTTTTATTGCAAATATCAAAACATAATGAAGTGAAATCTGTCAATTTTTACCATTTTGTGGCGGCAAACTATCCTTTTTAGCCCTCTGACGACTTTTCTTTTTGTTTTTTTGGATTTCTCAGGAAAGGTAATTATCTTTGCAGCATCATAACTGAAGCACAACAGACTACTTAGAAAATGATTAAATACCTCGATCTGCAGGCCATTACGGCCCAGCATGCTGATGAATATAAGGCGGCTCTCTGTAGGGTGGCCGATGCTGGCTGGTTCCTGCAGGGTAAGGAGATTGCGTGCTTCGAACAGTCTTACGCTGCGTATCTCTGTCCGTCATCCGCTGGAACTGAGGCCCCTCTTCACTGCGTCACGGTAGCCAATGGTCTGGATGCCTTGACTCTGATCTTGCGTGGCTATCAGGAACTAGGAGTGATGCACGAAGGTGATGAGGTCATTGTGCCGGCAAATACTTATATTGCCACCATTCTGGCCATCACTCGTTGTGGCATGACCCCTGTACTGGTAGAGCCGTCTTTCGAACATCTGGAGATGGACGTCGATAGGGTTGAAACGGCTATCACTTCACGTACACGTGCCATTCTACTGGTGCATCTGTATGGCCGAAATGCTTATGATGAGCGTTATCAGAAACTCTGTGAGGAATATGGTCTGAAGCTGATTGAAGACTGTGCACAGAGTCACGGCTGCGCCTGGTATGGTGTGAAGACTGGTGCTCTTGGCCATGCGGCTGCACACTCTTTCTATCCTGGTAAGAACTTAGGTACTTTTGGCGATGCAGGAGCCGTGACTACGTCTGACGCAGCTTTGGCCGAGGTAGTCCGCACGTTGGCTAACTATGGTTCGCAAAGCAAGTATGTGTTCCGTTATCAAGGAATCAACAGTCGGATGAGCGAAACCGATGCTGCCGTTCTTTCTGTGAAGCTGAAGTATCTTGATCAGGACAATCGTAAGCGCCAGGAGCTGGCAACGTTTTATTACCAGCATATTTCTAATCAACTGATTACGTTGCCTCTGCAACTTGCTGACGAACAGAATGTCTATCACATTTTCCCGGTTTTCTGTCCACAGCGTGAGGCGTTGCAGCAATATCTGGCAGCAAGGGGAGTGCAGACCATGATTCATTACCCGATACCTCCGCACCAGCAGGAATGCTATGCTACAGCTTCATGGAACCAGCCAAGACTCTCTTTGCCCATTACAGAGCGTATTCATGCAGAGGAACTATCTATTCCACTCAATCAGAGTATGACGTTGGCTGATACTGCACGAGTGGTAGAGGCTTTGAATGAGTTTTCTTTATAATTGTATGACCATCACAGAGACTACCGACATAGCGCAGATACAGACACTAGCCGACCAGTGTTACATGGAGGCGTATAAAGAGATACACACCGTAGAGCAGAACCGCTTCTCGTTTCAGGAGATGTATTCCACTCAGAGCCTTCGCAGACAATTGGCTGAACAGGGAAGTCATTTCTTTGTGGTGAGCGAAGATGGTATAGATCAAGGATATATGGCACTTTGTCAGGCAAGTGACGACGTGTGGATGCTCGATAAACTCTATATCGTTCCCACGGTTCATGGCAAAGGTTATGGACGTGCGCTGGTGCAACATGCCATTAAGCTGATAGAAGCTACGACAGTGGGCCCTTGGAAGTTGACACTCAACGTCAACCGAAGGAATACCGCTGTGCAGTTCTACCAGCATTTAGGATTTGTGATCAAAGAATCTTGGGATAAGGAGATAGCCGATGGCCGATGGGTCATGGACGGCTATTTGATGGAATTATGTAAACCAGATCACTAATACTAAATTACCAGCCGGAATATCTTGCTGGCAATGCCACGGCCACCGAAACCTTCTTTCTGCTGTACTAGTCCTTCGTTGAGAATGGCAGTGCCGGCAAGCATACTGGTGCCGAAATCGAAATAACTGAATTCCTTCAGATTGCCGTAATGCTTCAGGATATCCAGCACCAGATAGTCGAGTGCCTTGACACGTTTGCCCTCTGGTGAGGCTGAGGTGTATTGTGCTTTGACCACCTGATGAGTGAGATAGAGTACGGTGCCTGCAATGACCTCACCCGTAGAAGACACCACCGTACAGCACTGGATCTGATGTGGAAACCGCTGTTGCAACAGCTTAATCTCTGCCAGAGAGTGTACCGGTTTTGCCTGGAAGCGTTCCTGCAGATTGCGTTCCAGAATCGGCCAGAAATCAGTTATTGGTGCATCATATTTGATGTGATACCCTGATTTGAGAAGTCGGTTGGCATTGTTGCGCTTGCTTGCAGAGACCAGACCAGGTGCATTGTCGAAGGGAATGACCGTCATAAGACTGCAATCAACCAACTCTGCTTTGTGGAGCCAGAGCCAGTAATCATCTTCTTCAGAGGGGCCATGGTGATAGATAGTTGGCATCTGTTTATAATACCACTCTTTGAAACCCTGAAGACGCAGATAGTTGAGTGTGAGCGTAAAAAGCTCTCCGACCTCCA
>DCIF01000131.1:0-3209 GCA_002315795.1 Bacteroidales bacterium UBA1733 | reverse complement strand
GATCCCACTCGGAGGCATGATCAGGAGTATAGCGCACTATCTGCATGATTTCCACTCAAGATATTGGTTGTAATCGCGAATATAATCTTCTTCACAGAAGTCGTGACTGGCAAGTACCAGACATAGGGCTCCGGTGGTAAACTCACGCTCATGTGCCCAGATGCCCGGAGGTACGAGCAGACCCTGGAACGGACGGTTGAGCGTCACAACACGTTCCTGCTGACCATCACTCAGATAGACTTCAAGCGCTCCGGAAGCAGCGATGATCAGTTGCCAGCACTCCTTATGCGCATGTGCACCACGGTCTTTGCCTGCAGGCACGTCATAGATATAGAAGACGCGACGGATGGCAAAAGGCACGTGTGTCTGCTCATAGATATAAGAGAGGCTGCCACGCGGATCTTCTTCCTTCGGTAGAGCGATGAGTTTACAATCTGATAGAGTCATTGCAGTTGCGAATTATTGTGGGATGCTGACTACCTGATAGAATGCAGGCTTCTTCTGGAGCTTTCGGTTAAAGAGGAGCGGGTAGTTGGTGCGGTTAGGAATAGGATAGTCGTTCTTCCAGCTCACACCATCGTGTAGGCCCCAGAAGGTGACACGAGAGATTTTGTCACGTTTGTTCCAGATGCAGCGCATAATCTCCTCATAACGTGCCGCAATCTGCTGTTCTACATCGGCCGGACAACCCTCTGCGTATGGATTGAGCCATCGCATGAACTCCTCACGCTGCAGGGCAGGGTCATACATGGCCTTACCCGTCATCTGGCCTTCTTTTGAGAATGGAAGCATATCGATATCCAGCTCAGTGATCATGACTTTGACACCGAGATCATAAAGGCGGTCAATGGTGGTCTCAATGTCTTTCGTACTTGGGTAGTTGAGTCCCCAATGTGCCTGGATACCCACACCATCAATGCGGATACCCTGTTCCTGCAGCATCTTGACAATGTGAACGGCGCCATCAACCTTCGTTTGACGCCACATATTATAATCATTATAGTAGAGTTCGGCATTCGGATCACAGCGCTGAGCAGTCTTGAAGGCAAGACTTACCAGTTCATCAAGATTGCCATCATAATACTTTTCCCAACCTTTATCGTTGCGGTAACCACCTTCTTCGCTGACTACCTCATTCACTACGTCCCAGGCATAGACCTTACCGGCAAAGTGAGTGACAGTCTTCTCTACATATTCCTCGAGCGTTTGCTGCATTTCTTCCTTGCTCTTCACCGTGCCATCTGGCTTGATCCAGAAAAAGTCTGGCGTCTGGTTGTGCCACATGAGCGTATGTCCCAATGCATGCAGCTGATGATCTGCTGCAAACTGGCAATAAGCGTCACCAGGAACAAAGTTCCAGGTGTCTGGTGTAGGGTGGATGTACTCCGGTTTCAGAACACTTTCTGGAGAGATAGCGTTAAACTGTTCAAGGATGAGGTTGATGCTGGCTTCATCATTCTGGTCGATGATTGGCTGAGCCACGGCTACACCCACCAGGAAATCATTGGAAAATGCATCTTTCAGAGTAATATCTTTAAGTTCTGGTTGCGTGGTAGTGCAGCTGGCCAATACTGGGGCTGCCAGGAGTAGGAGAAGGTTTTCTTTCATGCTGTTTATGTTTAAAACTGAATGAATTGGATGAGGTTCACTACATCGGAAAAGCCACCAAAAACCCAAAGGTTAATGATGGCTTTTATGACTCGTGATCCGACGGGGATTCGAACCCCGGACCGACTGCTTAGAAGGCAGTTGCTCTATCCAGCTGAGCTATCAGACCAATCAAAATCGGCCGCAAAGATAGCTAAATTTATTGAGATTACCAAACTTTTTAGCGAAAAAGTAGCTCGATAATGCAAAAAAAAGCTTTTAATAGATGCGGAAGTAGCCAGAAACATGGAGCATAGAGAGCATATAAACCATGCCATTGTAGTAACGCCATTGTCCGGTAGGAGGGTTGACGTTCCAGAGTCGTTCCAGGTAGAGATGCTGTAAATCCTGGTCGGTCAGTGCCAGACTGCCTACGGCATTGGCACCTGCCATTCCTTCAGAATAATCGCCAGTAGGGTCTGTGCCATCGAGTTCGAACTGGCCATGCACAAAGCCATCCTGCTTGAAGAAGTTGAGCATGCGGGTCATGATCTGGGTCTGTGCCTCGCAGTCCTTAGCGAAGAGGTTGTAATCCATGCCGATGTTCATGGCGCAACGGATAGCATCATACTGGAAGCGACGTGAGTCATAGAAGCAGTACGGGCCACGGAATGGCTCCCCCTGATAGGTGCTGTAGTCCGGATAGAGACCTGTGACCGGATGGGCAGCTATGCGCAGATGAGCGCGTGCAGAGTCCGCAGCTTCTGCCCAGAACTGTGAGCGCGACTCGTCCCATTTTGACCATAGCTCCATGAAGGCAGGTAACTGGTACGAGGGGTCAGTATAAAGGTGTGCATCATCAGTCGGCACGAAAGTCACAACGCGAGTGGCTTCGTCATAGAGGTTCCAGACGCCCTGCGTACCATCTTTGCTCATACAGTGGTCAAGGATAGACTGTGCGTCGGCTGCATACTGCTCATTGTTCCAGCGGTGCGAAGCCATATAGAGTGCCGTGGCAAAATAGATCTCACCGTCCGAGGCATTAGAGTTACCGAATTTCTCACCATCAGCACGGCACTGCCAGCAGAAGTAACCGCTCCAGGGAGAATCTTCAGGATACTGCATATAGGTCTTCGACCAACGCCAGAGCTTATCAAACTGTGCAGGCTTATCCATCATCAGCGCTATCATCATGCCGTATGACATACCTTCAGTACGCACATCATTGCTGCCAACGTCATAGATATAAGCCATAGAGTCATTAGGTTCATAATAGACGGTAGTCTGGTCGGCAGCCGTGAAGACCGAGAAGTCACCGGGAGTGAAGAAATGATTCCAGAGCTGCTGCATGCGTGCATCAACTTCTTCCTGCGATACACCTAGCACTTCTGTGAAATAGTTATGATAGATACCTGTATAATAGGCACCTTGTGGATCGGATACTTCCGTTTTTGGCTGGGTGGCACATGAGGCCAGCACCGTAATGAATAAAATAAGGATAAACGATTTTTTCATGAACTATGTATCAAATTCGGTGCAAATATAATAAAAAAAATCAATCTGTCAAAATATAATCCACAAAAATGAAGTAAAAAATAATACCAGCCACCCGATTTCTTTCG
>DCIF01000059.1:8964-11282 GCA_002315795.1 Bacteroidales bacterium UBA1733 | reverse complement strand
ACCATCGGCAATGAGGAAGTAATAATGGAAACCTACGACCAATGGATCGGTCACACAGGTAAAGAAGCCCTGTGCATCCTTCTGCATGGGGTACTTCTTGCTGCAGATATCTACCACCAGTTCCTTGGTGTTTGGCTGCCGGATGCGGAAATAGACGCGACCCTCCTTGTCGATACGTGGCCAGTCGGCACCATCGATATTGGTTTCGGCACGCTGAGTCTTAGCCAGGATCTGCTCGGTGGTAGCAGGTTTGTCAGCAGCGGTGTAGAACTGCCACCAGTCGAAGTTGAAGAGCGGATTGACACGCTCCTCGATACCAGTCTTGCGGAAGGCTGCGCTATTGACGAAGGTGAAATAAACGTCGTGTACGCCTACAACAGGCTTGATGTTCTCAGTGCTGAGAGTAATCCAGTTCTCCTGGCCACCGGTCACAGGCACTTCGATCTCTGCGATCACATTACCCTCGCGGCCATCGACACGCACTTGCAAAGTGCCGCCAAACTTAGCACTGGCCACAGAGACCTGCAGCATGGATGGAGCTTCCTTGCCGAAGTCGACCGAACGGACAAGCATAGCATCACCATCGTTGATATCGGTGAGATAGACGCCCTTAGCCGCACTGATACCCCCATGATAAACCGACTTCAATCCCCATGAATTAGCCATGGTAGTTGCCGTGTTGCGACGATAAGGATTGAAGTTAGCCAATGGCTGGATAGGATCGCAGTCGAGCCAGTAGGGCAACTCCTGAATGGTGCCATCAGCATTATAGGTCATCTCAGCAGCAGAAACCGAGCGACGCTCGCTATGCTCTGGGGTGATGCGACGGAGGATGTCATAGTTCAAGCCAAAGACATAGCTGTGACCCTTGTATTCGATGATACCTGGGTGATTGCCACGGGTGCGCTCGGTAGGTGCCATGATGTAGTTCGCCCACTTCCAAGGACCTGTAGGGCTGTCGCTCATAGCATAGCCGATGGCCTCAGGGCAACAGGTTGAAGCGAACGAGAGATAATATTTCTTCTGACCCTGCTCGTGGACACGACCCCAGAACCAAGGTCCCTCCTGGTAGTTCTGGAAGGCCCAGTTCTTCTTTTTCTTCGCATCGACCTTCAGATCGATCTTACTACCCTCTTCCTTGACCGGACGCATCACACCATCCTGTGGATTGATGACGAGGATATCGCCCGAGGTGGAGATCATATCTTCGTTGAGCTTGATGCAATATGTCTGTGGATTGCCCCAGTACATATAAGCCTGTCCGTCGTCATCGATCCAGACAGCAGGATCGATATCATCCCAGTGCTCTGACTGCCATACGATAGGTTTGCCGATAGGATCTTTGAACGGACCGTAAGGAGAGTCGGCTACGAGCACGCCGATGCCATGACCATGCAGCGGACAGTACATATAAAACTTACCATTGCGTGGCACTACATGGAGGGCCCAAGCGCCATTGTCGCGGGTACGCCAACTGAAGTCCTGCAGCGAAGCCACAGCACCATACTCCTTCCAGTTGACCATATCGGTCGAGGTATAGAGTAACCAGTCATGCATCTTGAAGGCGTAGCCACGGGCATCGTCTTCGTCATGGGTAGTATAGAGATAGACGGTGTCGTTCCAAACCATTGGAGCAGGATCGGCCGTAAACTTTGTCTGGATGATAGGGTCTTGTGCCATCATCTGCGAGGCAGTAAGCAACAAGGCTGAAGTAAGAAAAAGATTTTTCATTATTGGATTTTTTAGGAATATCATGGTTTACAAACAATCACGAAACCGCCACGAGGCGAAAGAGTCGGCATTGGAGATTTCTGGATAAGCCAGTACTTGGCAATCTCTTCAGGATCTGTAATCGATGTATCCAGGGGCACAGGCGCATCAGTGAAGCAAGTGATCTGGCTACCCGGCTGCGCATACGCTTTCAAGTCGAGATCAAGTTCGATCTGCTCATCAGTGCCGTTGATACCTGCAATATACCAGGTATCGCCATGACGGCGAGCGAGGACGACATGATGACCGGGATCTCCGCACACGAGGTGTGTCTCGTCCCAAACCGATGGCAGAGTAGAAAGGAAATCCTGCACTTCCTGTGGCTGCGAGAGGTAAGACGAAGGACGATCGGCCAGATGCTGGAGGCCTGATTCAAACAGTACGGTCAAAGCCAGTTCATGTGCATGCGTGGTGATGTGCGGATGCTGCGAATCGGTGAAAGTACATGGCGTATAGTCCATCGAACCAATCACGTTGCGAGTGAAAGGAATCGTGGCGTTATGAGCTGCTGCACGATCGGTGAGGATTGGCAGATTGTTATACCACTC
>DCIF01000059.1:8436-8881 GCA_002315795.1 Bacteroidales bacterium UBA1733 | reverse complement strand
CCATGGAAATTGACCAGGAGATGGTGACGAGCGGCACTTTCCAGGAGGTCGATGCAGTAGTTCATGGTCGACTCACGGTCGCCCTGGAAGAAGTCGATCTTCACACCGGCCACGCCATGATCTTCGCACCACTGGAACTCTGCCTCGCGCTTCTCTGGATCATTGAGACGGTACTTGGGTCCTGGTGCGCCATCGATCCAGGTAGTCGTAGAATTGTACCAGATGAGTGGTTTTACCCCATGTTCGTGCGCATAATTGAGTGCATCCTCAATGGTACCACCATTGCCCATCTCATCCCACTCGGCATCGATGAGCATGTATGGCAACTTGAGTTTCTCACCCATGTCGATATACTCCTTGATGATCTGATAGTCGTTTGATCCATGGTTGTATGCCCAGTAGATCCATGAGACAACACCTGGCTTGATCCAAGAAGTATCGGCCA
>DCIF01000059.1:4736-8355 GCA_002315795.1 Bacteroidales bacterium UBA1733 | reverse complement strand
CGCCAAGGGGTGGCCCAACCCGTCTGCACCTGGCTCTCCATCAGATCTGGCTGGATGCGATAACCCGCCTTATCCTGAGCAGTGTAGAAGCTCGATGCACTGTGACCTTTCTCTATATTGGCTTCAGAGAGCAACACGTAAAGACCGTCTGAAACACCCGCTTGTTCCAAACCCTGGAAACGAGGATTGAAAAGTGCTGGATAACCCCAGTGATCACCCTCTTTCTCTTCTGGATTCTTGGGGAAGAAATGCTCATAAGGTTCTGTCCAACGCTGCAACCAGCGATTGTAGCCATCAGTATGCCAGAACTGGAGGGTTGTATTCTCTCCTACCAACGGCATTGGAGTCTCATAACCCTCACAGAGGACATAGCGGAATGCCACACCATCGGTATAGGTACGAACCTCCAGACGCTGCTTATGGCCATTGCCATCGGTCAGCAGATAATCTACCTGCTGCCCTTCATTCTCACAATGCAGCTTTTTGCCGATGAGCATGTCGTACGACTCATGGATCTGCACAGGGTCACTCTGAGAAGCCACCGTCCAGACGCTGGCAGTATCAACAGGGGTAACCATACCTAGATGCTTAACTTCAGCAAAAGGGAAGTTTTGCTCTGAAACCTGATAGCTTAAAACCAAAGAGCTACGACCATCAGCATTCGAGTTATAGACACCCACCTGTATAGGCGAAGTATTCTGAGGTTTTTCTGTACAGGCAGTAAGTGCCAAAGCGCCTGTAGCAGCCAACCATAAAAAAGTTTTCATTGATAATTGTATGTTAGGTAATGTGTATCATTTACAGTTTGACGCGAACCTGCTTGCCGGAATATTCCACCGTCTTCTTTGAGCCATCTGGCAGCACTATGGTAAAGGTACGACTTTCGATCATGCCCTCATAGCTACCTGCTCGTTTACCAAAGGTAAAGGTGTGGCTCTTATCGTTCCAGGTCAAAGGAATCTCTGTATATTTGCCGTTCTCATAGTTGTAGTTATCGAACTCATCCTCATAAAGAGTAAAACTTCCATCAGCACCAGGATAAACGCGAATAGAGAGATTATCCCAACGCTTCTCAGTAGCATATTGCACCTCCGGTCCCATGGGCACAATACTACCAGCACGCACAAGCAACGGAATCTCGTCAAAACGGGTGGCGTAGCTGATCTGCTGCCCACCATCATAGATGTTGCCTGTATACCAGTCATACCACTTTGCTCCAGCAGGCAAATAGATCTGCATGTCTTTAGCGGCTGAGAAATCTACAGCTGCGAGCGGCTTAGCACCATTATTTTCGGTCTTATTCCACCCGTCCATAGCACCGATGTGACCCTCAACTTCAGGAGTGTACTGCGCATGGAGCACAGGAGCCACGAGGAACGCATCGCCAAACATATATTCATTGTTCAGATCCCACACCTGCTTATCTGCTGGGAAATCCATAGCTAAAGCACGTATGAACGAACCTTGACGCTTTGTAACCTGCCAAGAGGTACTATATATATAAGGTAAGATGGAGTAACGCTGACGGATACTCTTTGCGATGGCTTCATAAACCAAAGAACCTGGTTCGCCAAACTGCCAGATCTCACGCGGAGCATCAGCACCATGGCTGCGCATCATCGGACAGAAGACACCGAACTGCAACCAACGGACATACAACTCCTGGTAGAGTGGATTCTGTGCAGCCTTGAAACCAGGGCCATTATACTTACCACAGAAGAAGCCACCAAGGTCGGTATTCCAGTTAGGCATACCGGTGAGGTTGAAGTTCAAACCTGCAGGAATCTGTGCACGGAACGACTCCCACGATGAACCCACATCGCCCGTCCAGACATTCGATCCATAACGCTGCTGACCAATGAGACCAGAGCGAGTAAGGATGAAGATACGCTTGTCGGCATTGGCTATGTCTGTTTGGGTTGCATTCTCATCATTCTTGATGCGCTCGATCTCAGCACGCTGATTGTCATACACACCACCTACAGAAACCAATGGAAAAGCATTACGAACACGGCGCCATGAGCCGATGCCTGTCTGCAGATTAAGATCAGAATCTGGCCAATAAAGATGATCTGGTTCGGTAGAATCCATCCACCAACCGTCCATACCTAAGCGGAAGATACCCTGGTTCAGATACTTCCAGTATATATCACGAGCCACCTGTTGATAAGGGTTATAAACCATTACGCCAGAAGGATAATCCTCTTCCTTAGGAGGCCAGAGAGTACTACCCGACTGTGGCCATGTCTTGATACCCCAAAGCAGGTTGTCTCCCTTTGCCTTGAGTTCTCGATATTGCTTAGTCATAGGGCCAAAAGAAGCCCAAATAGAGATGACTTCATGTGCATTCATGCTGTGCACCTCATCGATCATACGCTTAGGATCGGGGAACTCATCGTTGAGGAACTCCATAGCGTTCCACAGATAGTTCGATCCCCAATACTGCCAATCCTGGATGATACCGTCGAGCGGCACTCCCAGTTCACGGTGGCGGCGTACCACGCCTACTGTTTCCTCCTGGCTCTTATAACGTTCCTTACTCTGGAAGAAGCCATAAGTCCAGAGTGGGAACATGGGTACCTCGCCTGTCAGGTGACGCAAGCCGGCAACGGTGCCATCTATTGAACCTCCCCATATGAAGTAATAGTCCATGCAGTCACCAACCTCACTTGCGAAGGTAGTTCCCTGCTCATTGTCTTTGAATACGGTTGGCGAGACATTGTCCCAGAAAAGTCCATAACCACGAACGGACTGTATCACCGGTGAGAAATCTTCCGTATTATTCTGAATCATCTTCTTCTCCACACCACGCTGCGACATCTTGCCGCTCTGTGTCTGACCAAGTCCATAGATCGCCTCATCTGGACGCAGACGGAACGACTGTGTCACAGCATAGCTCTGGCGACCGGCATCATCAATCGGGCGGAAAGGTTCTGCCATAGGAAGCTCGCTCAACAGCAATGAATCTTTCTTATCATAGAAACTGATTGCTCCTGTAGTCTCATCAAGTCGTACGGTAAGTTCGTTGCTCTTCACCATCAACTTATTTTGTTGCACTTTCACCTTCTCTGGCTTAGCAACTACAGAGAAACTCGGTAGTTCCTCTATGGTCGAGCCAGCAGGCTTTTTGTGCACACGGACGATATTTGGCGAATAAAAGGTTATGGCTACATCCTGATTCTGGATGGTTGTAGTATAATTCTGAGCTAAAGTTTCACTGAAAAAAGCCGAAGTACAGATTAACAAAGAGGTAATTGGGAAGATACGATTCATAGGAACAAAAAAGGTAAATAGAGGAAGTAAGGGATACAAGAGAAGCAAGGGACAAGACCCTTATTTCCCTTGAATCCCTTAAAATGGATTAGTGATTCTTAAAGTTCCACTTGGCATTATCAGAATTGAAATCCCAGTTGGTGAGAGTTGGTGTGCTATCACCAATAGAGTAAAGCACATACTTGGTGTTGATACCTTCCTGACCAGGAATCTGCTTTGGCATGATACGGTAGGTACCATCGATACACTGCTCAATGCGCCATAACTGCTCGTTAGCACCCGTGTACTCTGGCACGCTGATTACATCACCCTCAGCAGTAGCTGCCAATGCGCGATTGGTACCTTC
>DCIF01000059.1:3376-4592 GCA_002315795.1 Bacteroidales bacterium UBA1733 | reverse complement strand
CTTCACCTCGTCAAGAGTCTGAACAGGAAGCACCTTGATAGGCTCGTCTGGGTCAATCTGCCAATGGCGTGCACGCTCCTGCTGCTGGCGCTGGAAATCAACGGCCAACTCGAGTGCATAGCCACGGCGCTCTGACTCGATCTCGAAAGTACCACCCTTGAACTGTTCACCAGCCACTGGCCAACCATTCTTCCAAAGCAATGGATGAATAGCCAGAGTACTGCGACCGCTGAGGTCATAATCGGCCTCCCAGTGGAAAGAAGTGATCTCTACACCCTCGTCAACCACGGTTCGGCCAAAATGGCCTGCACCGGTCTTACGATTACCCGCAGCTACTACCATCTTACCACCGCCAGCAAGCATATCACGACCGACATTATCAATATATGGACCGGTCACACTCTTTGAACGACCCACAACAATATTATAGGTTGAGTTCACACCATCACAGCAAGTACCGTGAGTACCAAGGAGATAATACCAGCCATCACGATAAAGGAGATCCGTTGCCTCGCAGTCGATAGCGATGTCTTTAGCTACGTTACCCTCAACGCGCTTGCCGGTCTTAGGATCGAGCTCGATGATGCGGATATTGCCAAAGTAAGTACCGTAAGACACCCACATACGACCCGTGGTTGGATCGAGCAGAATACCTGGATCAATGGCATCGTTATCCTCAAGGCCATCTGAAGCAGCCACCTGCACAGCCTCGGTATATTTAAAATCAGGATGGTTAGGATCAAGATTTTTGTTCCACATCGTGAGGATGGTACCATTGTGACGTCCACCGAGACCACCGCCGGTTGCACCATAGACGATGAGATAGTTGTTTGGACCCATCTTGATGGCGTCAGGAGCAGCGCCACCACCTGGGCGAGCTTCTCGAGGAAGGCTCTTCCATGACCAGCCATCTTCGGTTACAAGACCACCGCCACCGGTGCCATAGGTGTACCACTTACCATCACACTCAACGAGGGTCGATGGGTCATGGATGTATGGAGTGCCGATCTGAGCATCAGCATTGTAATAAGCAAGTGTTGCGAGTGCCAATGTGGCAAAAACATTCATCTTTTTCATAGCTTACTTTCTATTTTGCACATTAACAATCTTATTTTTTAACACTGGTAGTAACGACGTTGTAATTCTTCACAGGATTACCTTTCTCATCGATGACACGCACACAGAAATCGCTCATACCCGGGCCATTGATGATCGC
>DCIF01000059.1:1191-3185 GCA_002315795.1 Bacteroidales bacterium UBA1733 | reverse complement strand
TCAATGACAGTAACAGCATAGAAGATAACGCCATAGATCTCCTTATCAAGACCAGATGCAAAGCGGAAGAGCTTCACATTGTAGCGCTTACTCTCGAGTTCGTGCCACGCCAGCTTAGACTTTACGGTCTTGACGGTTGGAGGGGTTGGATTGCGGAAATCAAAGTTCGCAGCCATCTCCTCAACGGTATAGGTAGCCGTTACCTTCTGACCAGCCTTAGGCATGATGGTCATCTGATCCTTGAAATACTCATGAGTGAGATTCTCACGCAGATAACTGTCCACAAATGGGGTGTTCGAGCGGTTAGGTTTTCCTACTGGCTCGAGCAACATCCAACGACGGATGAAACCCTGGTCATCAGGAGTAGAAACCTTTGTGGCTGCTACCTCATCAAAATAATCTGTCAGCACTGGACCTTCGTGCTGAGCCATAGCCGACAAGCCCATCATCATAGCTGCGACTACACTAAAAAACTTTTTGTTTTTCATCATTAATAATTATTGGTAATGGTTTTGTTTCTGTGAGGAATTAGGAGTGAAGAATGAAAACTATTTCACTACCACTCCACCATCCGATGGAATTACTACTTCCAAAGACTTCTTCTTATTCACCTTGACGGTCTTCATCTCGCCACCTACATAAAGACTGACTTCCTGACCTACTTCAAAAAGACTGAGGTCGAGCTTCACCTTCATCGGTTCTCGGGTTGCGTTTACACCTGCCAGATACCACTTACCAGCAGTGTCCTGACGAGCCATGAGGATGTACTTTCCTGGATAGCCATCGATCATCTTCATGTCCTGCCAGAGCGTTGGCACACTCTTCATGAAGTCAACGGCCCATACCGGCGCATCTGTAAGATTATTTGGAGTCAGTGCGAAATTCTGTACTGGTGTCTGGAAAAGCACTGCAGTGGCCAGAGCATAGACATCCGAAGTCTTGCGGGTAGTTCCATGCTCGTTGTTCTTTGAGTAATGCTTATTGAGGGTCGAACCACCAAAGTCCATGTTGCCGATAGCATTGCGCAAAACAGGATGGATCGTTGCAGCCAACGCCTCAATGTCATTATCATACTGGCCGAATGCCAAATTCTCGCTCACTCGCGCAGCCTCGCAAGCCACGAAGTTAGGGAACATACGCTCCCATCCGCGAGGAATAGTGCAGCCGTGGAAGATCATCATCAATCCATAGTCGTTAGCATCGACCATCATATCCTCATACATCTGCATGGTTTGCTGCTTATCGCTGCCTATAAAATCGACCTTCAGTCCTTTAATACCAGCCTTCTGAAGCCAGGCCATCTCCTTACGGCGGTCGATCATACGATGCATCTTGCCACGTGGACCCTGTGGCGCATCATTCCAGTAACCATTCGAATTATACCACAAGAAGAGGCCTACACCCTTTGTAGCTGCATACGCAGAAAGCTGCTCCATCTTCTCATAACCGATATTGGCATCCCACCAAGCGTCGATAAGAACATACTGCCAACCCAAGTCGGCCGCGAGATCGATATATTCCTTCTGCTCGTCGAAATTACAGCTGGCATCCATGCGGATGATCCAACTCCATGTACTCTTGCCGTATTTATATTCTTGCGAGGCTTCATACATTGGTTTCACCAGGTCCCACATGATGGTGGTCTCAGCAATTGGAGCTAAGGTTTTACCCACGGTGATAGTGCGCCATGGTGTATAACCAGGCAACATGATACCTGGCTCGACGCTACCGACGCCACCGAACTCAGTCATCTCTGGATAAACCACCTTATAGGTGTTTTCCTTACACTCGAGGCGTGAACCGCAGTAGTTTCCTGCCACATCCGTCTCACAGAGCATCACCCAGATATTCGGTTCTTTTTCCGTTTTGTTCTTTTGTTGTTTTGTAGCAACTTGAGGCTCCTGACCTTTAACCTTAAATAAGGCTGGGAAGGTATAACCCCGGCCATGACCGTTCTTACCCATCTCACCATCATACTCATAATAGGTCTCATA
>DCIF01000059.1:0-1095 GCA_002315795.1 Bacteroidales bacterium UBA1733 | reverse complement strand
ATTTCGTCAGTCACCAGACAAGCTACACGTTCGTCCTGACGCTCTTTCTTCTGGCGATAGACCATATAGCGGAAGGCTACATTGTCATTGTCGACATGGAACTGAATGTCAATAGCTGGTTTACCGTCCACGCTGTAGGTGAACGTCTGCTCATTGGCTATGTAAGTGATGTTGTTCTTCTTCAGTGTAGCGATGCTGTAAGAGTCGCTTACCTGCTTTACCTCACCCTCCTTTGTCAAAGTAAGGCCCTGGGTGAAGTCGGCAATGCTGGTATTCAACCCAAGATGAGATAGCTGAATGACTGTATCATTTTCGAAAGTAACGCAGTACTGCGGACGGCCTCCCTCTCCCATCGAGAGATGAACTTTTAGATTGCCGTCAGGACTGCTCACTACTTGAGAAGCAGCCATGAGAATACCCGGTGTGAAAAGAGTAGCACATGAAGCCAGCGCCATAGATAGGTAATGTCGTTTCATAGAGGTAATTTTGATGCTGAAATAGTTTCCCGAAGTTCGATTTTTATTGATAACGCTGCAAAGTTAGTTATTTTATAAATAATTACCAAGTTTCTAAGCCACAATTTGTGCTTTTTTTTGATAAAATTCCGGATTCCCCACTAAATGCCATACGATAAATGGATGCCATACTTTTAAGAAGGCTGGGAATAAAGCTTTGTGAAGAAATAATACCAATAAGTATGACCGAACTGACGTGCAAGACGCTCAGGAGTCATACCTTGCTGACCAGAGGCTGTATAAAACTGCTGCAATCCGAGAACATATGCCGGATTGATCTGTTCTGGTCCTCCATGAGATAGATCGTTACTATGACTCCACCATAGGATAAGTGCCTCTTGGAAATGTTTTGGGAGAGTCTTATAGCCAAGCGATTCTCCAAACTCCATGCATTGCAGGAAACTATCCAAATTACCGGTCAATAAATATGAAGCTTGCAGATATTCAAAAGCCAGACGGTTGCGGTGATTAGCCAATAGTTGACGACCCACCATCTTAGGCAGATTTCCGGAAGAGAAAAAGTAGTCGTCATCGGTAAGGAAATAACGCAATCGACCATATTCAGGATGATTATCTATTG
>DCIF01000014.1 GCA_002315795.1 Bacteroidales bacterium UBA1733 | reverse complement strand
GATGGTCTCTTTACGCTCTTTCATATATTTTGCTTCACTTTCAATGCCGCACCAAAGGCTGTAAAAGTCTCAGGATGCTCTGGCACGAGAATATGTATTCCATATAGGTTCTCCAGTCGGTCGAATATCTCACGGCTCTGGGGCAAGGTACACATCAGACCAATGAAGCAGAAGGTATCAATGCCCCTGCCCTTTCCGGCAAGGTTAGCCATGACACCGACGTTCTGGAGTATAAGGTTGACCAGTCCTGCGGCTAAGTCTTCTTTTCCTGATTCTTCCTTCACTTTGCCGAAGTTTGCAGCCGTCGTGTCCATCGGTAGATTGGGGAGTTCAACAGGGCTGACATCTTTGATCTGCAGGTCAATTTTCGACAAATCACCCTTTTTTGCCAATTCCCTGAAATCGTAGAAGTTCATGTCTGGCATCAGCAGGTTCATCATGCCCTGCAGCGTACCTCCACCCAAAGCACTGCCGCCAATATGGGTATAGGTTCCGTTGTCGGCGAGAACAAAACTTGTTCCTGTACCCATTGAGACCACGATGAACCTATCCTGGTTGATGAACTTCTGGGCAGACAGCGAGTTGGCTTCGAACTCTTCGACATGGGTCACGGGCTTTTTGTAGAGAGTGTCACCGATTTTCTTGGCACCTACGCCTGTCACAGCTATGGTGTCAATTTTGTAGCGGCCAAGACACATCATGGTTTCAATATACCACTCAAGCTTCTCTATTGACATGGGTTCAGCCTTCATCGCATGGAACACGGCATCACCCTTCTCATCAATCAACGAGAATTTCGTGGTGGAGATTCCTATATCAATGCCTAAAATCATTGTTTCAAGATATTTCTAAGTTCCGACTCGTATTGTTCCGCATTGCAGAACACAATACCCTGCATACCTGCTTTGACAGCTCCCTCCACATTCGAGGCTCTATCATCAGTAAAGACACATTCCTCTGGCTTCAGACCATATTTTTCGCACAGTCGCTCAAAAATGGCCACATCAGGCTTGATCAGCTTCTCTTCGCTCGAAATGATTCTACCATCCAGCATGGTGAGAATATCCCATTTCTCCATGACCTTATGCACCATACTGCACCAATTGGTCAAGCCATAGAGTTTATATCCCTCATTTCTGAGTCTTGTAAGCAGGTCTCTCATGCCTGGTATCTCATTGGTTACGAACTCAGGGTAGTTGTCATAGAACTTCTGGAGCTGGAACTCGAACTTAGGATAACGCCGCTGCGAGTCCTTGATGATCTCTGCGAATGGCACTACTTCCATGTCGCAACGGTTAAGGAACTCCATGCTGGTGAACAGTTCGGCAAACTCCTGAAGGTCGGCTTCTGTCTCGAAATACTGGCGAATGGCATGGAAGAAATCGTAGTCCACCAAAACCTTACCGAAGTCAAATATAAGATTCTTGATCATATTGTTTCGGTTTTGTTATGGAATCCAGTGACGATTGATCTCTGTGACCATACCATTCTCGATGACTACCCTTGTATTGATAGAATAGAACTCTTTACGGTAACCTTCGAGGTTTTCGAGGTATAGCTTCTGATCCGTGCGAATGGTATCCGACGGTTCATCAGGGAACTCTTGGCAGTCAATGATGACGAAATCCTCTGACAGAGCCACCTCAGTAGTACCCAACTTGCTATAGATGGAATGGTCATCGAAGGTATATACCCTGTAGGTTCCACCCTCATAGCCCTGTAACCAACAACCTCCCATCTCAACACCACCGTTGACATTAAGGGTTCCTCTGTCTTCTTCAAGACTCGTAATAACCAAAGGACTGCCCTGATAGACCAGTGTATCACCTAACTGCATCTGAGAAATCTCCACTGTATCATATAGGTCTTCACTATATACAGTCATCCTTAGATTACCGCCCATCCAGAGGAAATCATCCGTAGTGAATGAGGCTGGAACCGTACAGTCCGTCAATGCCTCGACTTCTATTCCTGAAGGCATGGGACTGATACACTTGTGTTCCTTCTTTGTCTCGCATCCGGAGAAAAGAAGCAACGAAGATACTACATATAGATAACCGATTAAGAATAAAGTCTTATTCATATTACTACAATATATTTATGGCAATAGCAGCCGCAGCTTCTGCGTCAGCCAGCGCATGATGATGATTCTTCAAATCAAAGCCACACAGTGCTGCAATGGTATGCAGCTGGTGGTTCGGTGCATCAGGGAATGCCTTTCGTGAAGCCTTCAGCGTATCATAGAAAACATAGTCAGGATAATCCATCTGATACACCCTGAAGACCGCCTTCAGACATCCCTGATCAAACCTGGCATTATGTGCGACCAACGGAAGACCTTCGATCAGCGGCTCTATCTGTTCCCAGACACGAGGAAAGACAGGAGCATCGTCAGTGTCTCTGCAGCTCAGTCCATGGACACGCTGACAGAAATAGTTGTAGTAGTTGGGCTCCGGCTGGATGAGCGAGTAGAACGTATCTACTACCTCTCCGCCTCGCACAACAACTATTCCGACAGAGCAAACGCTGCTGCTCTCACAGTTCGCTGTCTCAAAGTCGATCGCACAAAAGTCTAACATATTTGATGATTCAATGTTCAGAACTCAAAATGCTCTGCCTTGATTACTCCACATGCTTCAATCTTTGGCATGAGCTCCTTGAAGGAGGCTGTTGCAATGTGTGCAGCATGTGCATCCCTCGAAGCCCAGGTCTCACAAAGCATGAAGACATCCTTACGTGTACCGCTCTCGAAGACATCGTAGGCTACACAACCTTCATGCTTCTGAGATTCTGCTACAAGCTGGAGGGTTAGCTCCAATGCTTCATTATACTTTCCGGCCTTAGCCTGAAAAAATACGTTGAATCTGATCATAATATCAAATATTAGTTGGTTTCTGATAATAGTTTATGCAGCTCCCTATAGAGTCTTTCTGTAGTCTTATTCAGGTCATCCTGGGCGATAGTAGGGTTAGATTGCTTGACTGCTGCATCAATGATGTCAAGGGCGAACTCATTGGCATCGCCACAGAGCGTACAGCCTCCATAGAAATCCTCAGCGGTATATCCTTTGTCAATGAAGGTCTTCAGCAAGCTGTCGAGCAATGACTGAAATTGCTCATCCTTACTTTCTGAGACAATTGCCTTGATAAACTTCGCTGGAACACCACCCACAACAGTCCTTGGAGCAACATCCTTGTTTACAACCGCTCCAGCAGCCACAATGGCTCCTTCGCCGATTGTAACACCTTGCAGGATCGTTACGTTTGCTCCCAGCCAGACCTTATCTTCAATACGAATTGGTTTGAAGGTCATGTCACCTCGATGCTCAGGATCGGGATTGTGGTTGATGGTGCAGAGGGTGGCATTATGTCCGATAAGACAGTCATTGCCGATGAAGATGCCACCTTGATCCTGGAACTTACAGCCCATGTTGATGAACGTGCGTTCGCCTACCCAAGTGTTCTTACCGCAATCCGTACCGAAAGGAGGGAACATGCCAATGCTCTCTGGAACGTCATGGCCCCAGAGCTCAGCAAGCAGCTTGCGTAGTTCTGCTGGTTCATGGTACTTGCCGTTGATCTCAGCCGTTATACGAAGTGCCTCCTGCGACATCTGGTGCATAAGCAGGTGTGCCTCCGAGCCGTTCTCGACAGGAAGACCATCTGCCATGTGCTGTCTGAACTGTTCTACCGTCATACATTCTTACCCATTTCGTAAGCTTCCTGTAACTTGGCATTGCCCTCAATCTCTCTGGCATCATTGACACCACCACAGAACAGAGTGCCTACAAGTCGGCTCTCAGGATAGCAGTCAATCCAGCCTGTGAGACCGGCTTCTGCACGCTTAGGCACTTCAGGTTCATCCTCGGCAGCGGTTGTGAGCATATAAACCTCGCGGAACTTGTAATCTAGTGAATACATTGGGTTCATGCGGTCAATGAGCGTCTTCATCTGTCCGCTCATCTCATAGTAATAGATAGGAGTTGCCCAAACCACCACATCGGCATTGAGCACCTTATCCATGATAGCAGGTACATCATCCTTGATGCAGCACTTGTGGGTTGTGCCACAGGTAAGGCAGCCGATGCAGAACTTCATTTCCTTGCCGACAAGAGAAATCTTCTCTACATCGTGTCCGGCAGCAGTTGCTCCCTCAATGAACTTATCAGCGAGCATATCGCTGTTTGAGCCTTTACGAAAGCTTGTAGATATTACGATTACTTTCTTCATATTCATTTTTATTTTGAAACTTTCATACCATTTTTGATGAACACACCCTTTTCTGGTTCCTTGTCCAACTTCCTGCCAGACAGGTCATAGATTTGGTCAGCACCATTCGGATTGTCTTTTACTTCCAGGATTCCATTAGTAGCCATGGAAAATGTGACGCTGACATTTACTGTTCCCACAGCTTCTGCAAGTCCTTCTGTAGAGGTGAGCTTGCCCAAAAGGGTATAACTATAGCCTCCTGCCTGACCGTAGAAAAGCACTACACAGGAGTTGCCGAACAGCATCAGGTCACCAGCGTTGATCGTACTGCAATACTGAGCATTCGTCGGAAGACCATTCAATAGATAATGGTACTTCTCATTGCCGTTCAGTTCGGTCATGTCGAGCGTCATCGGAAGAAGGTCGCAGAAAGCCCTGCCTGTTTCCGTGTCCTCAATCTGAGCCGTGAACGTCTTGCCGTTTATCTTGATTTCTATGTCCATAGCGAACGTTTTTATGGCAAAGAGTGCCAAGATGATGATAGATAATATACGATTCATACATTAGTATATTACTTAAAGTGTTACGATCTCTCCGATGCAGCAGGTTATCAGAGGAATACCACTGACTTCTGCCGCCTTGCGCTCATTCTCCCGTGGCTCATCCCAGGCATGATTGGCAAGTGCCACCTTGGAGTGATGCACGGTAACGAAGCGATTTGGATGAAGTTCGCTGACCTCCTTACCCAATTCCTCTGGCATCGTGTGTATGTTGCACCAGTTGACATCGTACTGACCATTCTCCATGATGGCTAGGTCAATGTCAGGGAATTGCTGGCCAAAACGCTTGAATCGCACACCATAGCCTCCATCACCCGAGTAGAATACCTTGCGAAGGGGTGTCTCGAAGAGCCATGAAGCTCGCTGTGTAGTATTCCTTTTGAGCGAGCGGCCTGAAAAATGACGTGTAGGCAGGCAATGGAAGATAAAGCCATCGGTAAAATCTTCATTGCAGTCAAGCTCAATGATCTGCTCTTTGGCATATCCCCAATGCTCAAAGGTCTCACCTACACCCAATGGACAGATGACCTTACCGACTCTGTCCTTCAGCGCAACCACAGTCTTATGGTCAAGATGGTCGTAATGATCATGCGAGATGATAAGATAGTCTATCGTGTCTGGCATGTCCTCGGGTTTGTAGATGTCGGTACCAGGAAACGCTTTGCCGATGAAGCGGACTGGAGAGAATGCGATGAAGACAGGATCCACAAGGATGGTCCTACCGCTCAGTTGTAAGAGAAACGAGCTGTGTCCGAACCAGACATACAAGTCCTTATCCTTGGGAAGATGCTTGAGATCATTCTTGATGACCTGCACTTCGCCTTCTTTGGGAATCAGGCGTTTGCTCTTCTTCCTGCCAGTGACCATATCCCAGAAACTGCTCTTGCCTGTCATCAATACCGTGGTATCCTCATTCTGAAACTCTCCATCCTTGTAGTAAGGCGATTTCTTGACCTTCTCCAAACGTGCGCCACGAGGATTGCGTCCGAAGCAGGGTTGGCTCAGGACAATAGGTGCGACACAGATCACGGTCAGGAGCAAAAATATGAAGATATACATTTTCTTATGCT
This sequence comes from Bacteroidales bacterium UBA1733, assembly GCA_002315795.1. The sequence goes on along the minus strand of DCIF01000014.1, from coordinate 442 downwards.
TCATTCATCTTAAGATAAACTTAATTGATATTTTTGTCTGATAGTCTTCGGAAGTTTCTTGGCCACCTCCTCGTATGAGTGCCTAATCCACTTCTTGATTTCTTCCTCGTCAAGGTCTCTCTCCAGATAGAGGTCGTTCCACATCTTCTTGTTCATGTGGTAGGCCGGCTCAACGCCGCGATACCGTTCGCGCAGTTCTATCGCTAGAGCTGGGTCACACTTCACAGCAACCCTTGGCTCAGGCGCTTCCAGCCACATCATCAGGAACCACTTGCCTTCGATACGGAAAGTGATGATACCAGGAAAGAACTCATCCTCGGTGACGTATGGCAGCGTCAAGCAGAATTCCCTTACTTCCTCGATATTCATAGTATCTATCTGTCACCTATTGACTGACAGCAAAAGTAATCAAAGTCATCCGGCGTAGCCAGAGGATTCTGAT
>DCIF01000013.1 GCA_002315795.1 Bacteroidales bacterium UBA1733 | reverse complement strand
CTCAAGGCTCCAGAGATGGCACCTATGTTCGGTGGCGCTCCAGCCAAGGGCGAGAAGAAGGGCAATGCCCGCTTTGACGAGAAGGGCAACGCGCGCTTCTGATCGTATCGGATAGATATAATTTTGCACCAGCTTACACAGTCTTGTGTGGGCTGGTGCTCATATTGTCACCACCATTGATTTGTAGTATCTAAGGAAAAATATAGGTGATTTCTTTGATATAATCAAAAAAATGTGTATCTTTGCGCCGCAATCACGTATTGCTGCGGTCAAGTCAGACATGAATATTATTAATTACATATATGTTTGACAATCTTTCCGAGCGTCTTGAGCGCTCGTTCAAAATCCTCAAGGGTGAAGGCAAGATCACCGAAATCAACGTTGCAGAGACCTTGAAAGACGTGCGTCGTGCTTTGCTCGATGCTGACGTGAACTATAAGGTTGCCAAGACCTTCACCGATACCGTGAAGCAGAAGGCCCTTGGCATGGACGTCCTCACAGCTGTAAAACCTGGCCAGTTGATGGTCAAGGTGGTGCATGACGAGTTGGCTACCCTCATGGGTGGCGAAGCTGTAGAGCTGAATCTCAAGGCAAATCCTACAATCATTCTGATGGCTGGTCTCAACGGTGCTGGTAAGACTACTCACACCGGTAAGCTGGCGCTTATGCTGAAGGACAAGAACGGTAAGAAGCCGCTCCTGGCCGCTTGTGACGTTTACCGTCCTGCTGCTATCGATCAGCTCGAGGTGGTGGCCAATCAGGTGGGTGTACCTGTCTATGAGGACCGTGAGTGCAAGGATCCTGTCAAGATTGCCAAGGATGCCATTGCACAGGCTCGTCGTGATGGCAATGACGTAGTATTGCTCGATACTGCTGGTCGTCTGGCCATCGATGAGGCCATGATGCAGGAGATCAAGAACATCAAGGATGCTGTGCAACCACAGGAAATCCTCTTCGTCGTTGACTCCATGACCGGTCAGGACGCTGTCAATACGGCTAAGGAGTTCAATGACCGACTCGACTTCACCGGTGTCATTCTTACCAAGCTCGATGGTGATACTCGTGGCGGTGCAGCACTCTCTATCCGCACCGTGGTCAACAAGCCAATCAAGTTCATCGGTACCGGTGAGAAGATGGAAGCACTTGACATCTTCTATCCTGAGCGTATGGCTGGTCGTATCCTCGGCATGGGTGATGTGGTCTCTCTCGTGGAGCGTGCGCAGATGCAGTACGACGAGGAGGAGGCCAAGAAACTTCAGAAGAAGATTGCAAAGAACCAGTTCGACTTCAACGATTTCTATGCACAGATCCAGCAGATCAAGAAGATGGGTAACATCAAGGATCTGGCAAGCATGATTCCTGGTGTAGGTAAGGCCATTAAGGACCTTGACATTGACAACAACGCTTTCAAGGGTGTGGAGGCCATCATCCAGTCTATGACTCCTTACGAGCGTCAGCACCCTGAGTGCATGAACCAGAGCCGTAAGAACCGTATCGCTAAGGGTTCAGGTACCACCATTCAGGAAGTCAACCGTCTGGTGAAGCAGTTCGATGACATGCGCAAGGTCATGAAGAAGATGAATGACTTCAAGGCCAATCCTCGTGCCATGATGCAGATGCAGCAGATGGCAGCTAAGATGAAGGGAAAGGGATTCCCGGGAATGTAATTTTTAATAAATTGATCAAATGTATTCTCTAATAGATGGAAAAGCAACCGCAGCTGCTATCAAAGCTGAGATTGCAGAAGAAGTTAAGCAGATGCTTGCTGCGGGCAAGCGTGCCCCACATCTGGCTGCTATTCTGGTAGGTCATGATGGTGGTAGTGAGACATACGTAGCTGCTAAGGTCAAGGCTTGTGAGGAGTGTGGTTTCACCTCTTCCTTGATCCGCTATGAGGCAGACATCACTGAGGCTGAGTTGTTGGCCAAGGTGGATGAACTGAATAAGAATCCTGAGATCGATGGCTTTATCGTGCAGTTACCATTGCCAAAGCACATCGACTCACAGAAGGTCATTGAGGCTATCGACTATCGTAAGGATGTCGATGGTTTTCATCCAGTTAATGTAGGTCGACTCTCTATTGGACTGCCTTGTTTCGTGAGTGCTACTCCAATGGGTATCATGGATCTGCTGGAGCGCTATCACGTAGAGACCAAGGGCAAGCACTGTGTGGTCCTTGGCCGTTCGAACATCGTAGGCAAGCCTGTGGCATCGCTCATGATGCAGAAGGCTTATCCTGGTAATGCTACCGTCACTGTATGCCACTCAGCATCGGAGAACCTTAAGGAGATCTGTGCTTCGGCCGACATCCTCATCGCTGCTATCGGTTCACCGGAGTTCGTGACCGCTGATATGGTCAAGGAGGGTGCTACTGTGATCGATGTTGGTACTACTCGTGTGCCAGATGCTACACGCAAGAGCGGCTTCAAGCTCAAGGGCGATGTGAAGTTCGATGAGGTAGCTCCTAAGTGCGCTTACATCACTCCAGTTCCTGGTGGCGTGGGTCCGATGACCATCTGCTCGCTGATGAAGAATACGTTGAAGGCTGGCAAAGGCATCAACTGGTAAATGCTAATCTTTTGATAATCCGAGTTTGCTTATAAGTGAAAACGATAGTACTATCGGATAAAAATGGGTAGAATATTAGGATACATGAGGAAAAAAGACTACCTTTGCGCCTCGTAAAACCTGATGTTTTACTCATTTTTTTATTTTTTAATTAGGTGTTGTAGTCTATAAAGCATCTTTAATTATTTCAATTTCAATTATATGTGGTTCAGTAACCTCTTTCTACAGCCTGGTGTGGCGCACAGTGTCCTGTTAATAGCGCTGGCTATTGCCATTGGTCTGGCACTCTCGCGCATCAAGATCGGTGGCGTGTCATTGGGTGTCACCTGGGTACTTTTCGTGGGTATTATTGCCAGCCATTTCGGTTTGGTACTCGATGCTACCACTTCGCATTTTGTCAAGGAGTTCGGACTTATCCTTTTCATCTATAGCATTGGCTTGCAGGTAGGCCCTGGCTTCTTTGCCTCTTTCCGTAAGGGAGGTATTTCACTCAATCTGTTGGCTTCTGGCATTATCCTTCTTGGTAGTGTCATTGCCTATCTCATTCACGTAGTTACGGGAGAAGATCTTTTTGCAATGATCGGTGTCCTCTATGGTGCAGTTACCAATACTCCTGGTCTTGGTGCGGCTCAGCAGACCTATACAGATATGGCCAATGGCGCTTCGAACTCTATCTTTGCACAAGGTTATGCCGTGGCTTATCCTTTAGGTGTGGTTGGCATCATACTCTCCATTGTGCTAATCCGTCTGATCTTCCGCATCAACTTCAAAGACGAGCAGGAACTCTATAATCACAACAACAGCCAGGATGCTGAGGAGTTGCAGGCCGTAACCCTTGAGGTGACCAACGACGCTGCCTGTGGCCGTACTATCAAGGAAATCAGCAAGCTCTCTGGCCGTGAGATTGTGGCCAGTCGTTTGTTGCATAAGCAGACTGAGAGTGTGGAACTGGCCAAAGCTGATTCAACCCTTGAGAAGGGAGATCGTCTTTATATGGTAGGTAAGCCAGAAGATATTGAGGCCTTTACATTGCTCCTTGGTCGCAAGCATGAAGAAGTAGCACTGCAGCAGTGGGAAGAGGAGAAGAGCAACAACCTCATGACTACCCGTGTCGTAGTGACCAATCCTAAGTTGCAGGGCCGTCGTTTGGGTGACCTCGATCTGCGTCGTACTTTCCACGTCACTTTCACTCGTGTCAAGCGTGCTGGTATTGAACTTTCGGCCAATAAGTCTCTCATCCTTCAGCTGGGTGACCGTGTGACCGTTGTCGGTTCGTCTGAGAACGTTAAGAAGATCGAGGAGTTCCTGGG
>DCIF01000025.1:20375-21189 GCA_002315795.1 Bacteroidales bacterium UBA1733 | reverse complement strand
CTCATCACAAAGGCTGACGGTAAGAAGTTCGGTAAGACCGAGTCGGGCAACGTATGGCTCGACCCTAAGCGTACCTCTCCTTACAAGTTCTACCAGTTCTGGCTCAATGTCACTGACGACGATGCCAAGCGTTACATCCGTATCTTCACCTCATTGACCCAGGAAGAGATCCTCGACCTTGAGAAGCAGCAGGAGGAGGCCGCTCATCTGCGTCCGCTCCAGAAGCGTCTTGCTCAGGAACTTACCGTTATGGTACACAGTCAGGAGGATTATGAGACAGCCGTTGCTGCTTCGAACCTTCTCTTTGGCAATGGTGGTGCAGAGGAGCTTCGTAAGTTCGACGAGCAGACCCTCCTCCAGATCTTCGAGTCGGTTCCTGCTTTTGAGGTAACCAAGGCTCAGATGGCTGAGAGCGCTAAGGCGGTTGACCTCTTCGCTGAGGGTATCGGCATCTCTAAGGGAGAGTTCCGTAAGTTGGCTCAGGGTGGTGGCATCAGCCTCAACAAGCAGAAGCTGGCCGCCTTCGATCAGGAGATTACCGAAGCTGATATGCTTCAGGGTAAGTATCTTATCCTCCAGAAGGGTAAGAAGAACTACTTCCTCGTTACTGTCAAGTAATTTGTCTCTTGTCCAAACAAGACTGTTTTATAAAACATAATCAAAACCTATAAGGTCCGGACTTTCACAAGCCCGGACCTTTTCATAGTTTATTATATCAAACACACAATTTATTTTGAAAAGTTTCTCTTATCTTTCTATTTTTTGTCAGTTACTTGTTCGCATTGACAGGTAAGTTGATTATTGAGCTGAAGTC
>DCIF01000025.1:13129-20316 GCA_002315795.1 Bacteroidales bacterium UBA1733 | reverse complement strand
GGGTTCCAGGTAGCAAAAGTCAGCTTGTGGGTCTTCTCACCATACTTAGCGTGAACGCGTGTCATAGGATACCATGACTGACTGTTATTATTCCAACCATACATGACGCGATCGGTAACTCTGCCCTGGGCATCGATGGTATATTCAAAGCGGCGACTCTCGTTCTTGCTGTTAACGAAGTAGTACTGCTTGACCTCTGGTACTCTTATGGCCTCAGATACGATGCTTGGAGCCTCTGCATTGCCCCTGCTCTTGCTGGCAGCCATTGCTGAGTTATCACTTGCAGTCATCATAGCTACTACTGCGGTCATTGCCATCATCATGTTCTTAATAGTTGTCATAATAATAATAGTTTAGGTGGTTAATAATTTTGTTTTAATTCTTTCAGTCTAGGTTTTATTTTTTTATCAAGTTAAGGTTTGTTATCTTACTCAAGGTTCAGTTAACAATGCCTGTCGTTGTTTTTTGTTGGTGCAAAGATAGGGCCTTTTTTCAGCATATCGTATATTCTGGCAACATTGTCTTGTTTTTTCTGATTTATTTGCAAAGTTTTTTGGCAAACTTGTCGCAACATTTCACTATTATGCTTATCTTTGCCACAACATTCAGATTTGCCGAATATTCTGTCCCTTTGGTTGAATATATTTTATATATAAGGTGTATGTCTTTATATTTGCATCCGAAAAGCAGAAGTTCAGAAATCTTTTGAGCGTCTGCCTTAAGACACAAAACAGAAGATGACTATGCAAGTGAAACATAAAGAAGGACTGATCATTGCTTTGGCGTGGGTACTGATTTTTGCCTCTACTCCGCTCTATATGTATTATGCCATGGTTTCTGTCCAGCAGGACTTCGATTATAGCGAGGTGTGGTCCATGTGGAGCTACCTGTCTGCTTTCCTGTTGCTCTTCCTGCTGCACCATTTCGTGCTGATTCCGCAACTGATCGGGAAGAAGCGTATCTGGCAGTACGTGGTTTCTGTGGTGATCCTGCTGGTCTTGTTTGTCACCTTCCTGAGGGTCATGTCGCCTATCAGGCATCATGGACCTCTAGAACGCACTATGAACGAAGAGGTGCCTGAAAGACGCCTTCCTCCTCCTGACGAAGATTCGCGTAGGAATAATCCCCCTTTCCAACCTTTCCTTCTTGCACCGCCCGATCTGGCCCGCCTGGTTATTTCTCTGCTGATGCTGGGCGTCGATCTGGGTGTCGTAGCCTGGTTTAACGAGCAGAAGATGCGTCAGCGTCTGCTTCTTCTCGAACAGCAGAACCTCAAGCAGGAGCTCGAACATCTGCGTTATCAGATCAATCCGCACTTCTTCATGAACACGCTCAACAATATCCATGTACTGGTCGATCTGGATCAGGAGCGTGCCCAGCGTGCCATCGTGGAGCTTTCGGGTATGATGCGCTATGCGCTTTATGAAGGCAATGGCAGTCACGTGCCGCTGTGTCATGAGGTGGAATTCCTCAACCACTATATCTCGCTCATGAAGATGCGATTCAATGATAAGTTTGAGGTTACGTGCGATTTGCAGGAAGCGATCCCCTCTGATGTGCAGATCCTGCCGTTGCTGTTGCCTACGTTTGTAGAGAATGCTTTCAAGCACGGCATAAGCTATATGGATCATTCTTTCATCCGTGTGCAGCTCACTGTAGAGCAGGAGAAACATCAGATCTGCTTTACCTGCGTCAATAGCAGACATTCGCGTCATGCTACCGAAGACGGCCATCATGGCATCGGTCTTGAGAACGTAAAGAAACGCCTCGAACTGCAGTATGGCGACAGCTATTCACTGACCATCGATGATCAGAACCAGTCGCAGTTCTTTGTGCAGCTTGTCCTTCCGATTTTGTAGTTAGTATAACATAAACCTGTAAGAGATGATAAAAGTATTAGCCGTAGATGACGAACCGTTGGCACTTCTCCAGCTTGAGAAGATGGTCACGATGACTCCTGGTTTTGAACTCGTTGCTGCCTGTGCCAGTGCATTTGAGGCAATGCATGTGTTAGAGAAGCAGGAGGTAGATGCTCTTTTTATCGATATCAACATGCCCGACCTGTCAGGCCTTGACTTCGTGAAGACGCTGACAAATCCTCCTATCCTGGTCTTTACTACCGCCTATAGCCAGTATGCCATTGATGGTTATAAAGTCAATGCCATTGACTATCTGCTGAAGCCTTTCGGCATCCCAGAGTTCCAGCGTGCTGCCGCCAAGGTCAAGCAGCAGTACGAACTGCTTCAGACGGCCAGGGAATCAGCGCAGCCTCAGAAAGAAAGTGATGAGGGCCGTATTGAGGGCGATATCCTCTTTGTGAAGGTCGATTACCGCATTGTGCGTATCAGCATCTCAGACATCCGATACATCGAGTCTCAGAGTGAGTATCTGCGTCTTTATATGGTCAATGGCCCGTCGTTGATGGTGCTCATGAGCATCAAGCGCATGTCCGAACTTCTGCCATCCGACCGCTTTGTCCGCATCCACCGTTCGTATATTGTGAATATGAGCCGGATGGTGGAGATCTCAAAACTCCGTATCAAGATGGATGCAGAGACTTATCTGCCTGTCGGTGACCTGTATAAAGACGATGTTCTGAAGTTTGTGAACGATAGATTGGTGGGTAAATAGACTTTCTGTTGAAGAAAAATACAATTTTGTTGAATTTATTTTTATTCTGCAAGAATACATGTTATCTTTGCAGCAAAATACGTTGTAAACGAAACGATAATGATTAAGAATTTCAAACTTTTAGTTCATACAGTAGCAGTTTGGGCTTTGATGCAGGCACTTCCGCTTTCGGCGCAGAAGGTTTGGACGCTTGACGACTGTACCAACTATGCGCTTGAGCACAATCTGCAGATACAGCAGGCGCATAACACTACTGAGAGTGCCAAGGTCGATGTCAAGCAGTCGCGTGAGGCACTGTTCCCATCGCTGACCTTCAGTTCACAGCAGCAGCTGGGATTCCAGAAAATTGAGTCGCAGAGCTATGCCTCGTTCGACTCTCAGGCCAAGAACCCATCATACAATGGTTCATACGGCTTGCAGGCCAATATGACCCTCTTCAATGGTGGCGCCAACTGGCACCAGTTGCAGCAGAGTAAGATTGACGAGCAGTCTTCTGCACTGCAGGCTGAGATAACGGCCAACAGCGTACAGGTGCAGCTCATCAAGGCCTACTATCAGATTCTCTATGCACACGAAAGTGTAGCAACCAACGAGGAGATTGTAGCCGTGGCAGAACAGGAACTGGAGCGTGCCAAAGCACGTCAGGAAGTAGGCAAGGTAAGTAGGGTAGAGGTGACTCAGATGCAGAGCCAGCTTGAGCAGAACCGCTATCAGCTGGTGCAGGCCCGTAACACTGAGGCCAGCAATATCCTCACACTGAAGCAGCTGCTGCAGCTCTCGCCCGATACTGATTTTGAAGTCGATTATCGCGATTTCAGTAGCGATGATGTCCTGGCTCTGCTCCCTACCGTGCAGGAGGCTGAAGAGATGGCGCTGGCCAACCTGCCAAACCTGAGAGCTGCCAACCTGAAAGTCAAATCTTCTGAGTTGGCTGTCAAGATTGCCAAGGGCAGCTATATGCCAACCGTTTCGCTCAATGCGGGGGTGAATACCAATAATGGCAATACCTTGTCTGGTAGTTTTGGCGAACAGGTCAAGAACCACCTCCAGGGATCGGTCGGCTTGTCTCTTTCGGTACCTATCTATGACCGCCGTCAGACGCGCTCACAGGTCGATAAGGCAAAGATCCAACTGGCAAACCAGTTGCTCGAAGAAGAGAATACGCGTCTGGAACTCGAGAATACCATCACCTCGCTTCATCTTGATATTCAGGCAGCTCAGGCACGTTACCAGAGCGCTGTGACCAGCGAGGAGTCTGCCCGTCAGACTTATGATATCATGGACGAGCGTTTTGGCGTAGGTCTGGAGTCTCTGGTCGATCTGCTGACCGAAAAGAATAATTACCTTCAGGCTATTCAGGAGACGCTGCAGAGCAAGTTTACAGCGCTCTACAATATTGAGATGCTGAAGTTCTACATGGGCAAATAATTAAGATAAACCGTAAAAAGATAGCATATCTTATGAGAAAACAAGGATACATCGGCTCACTGGCAGCTTTGTTGCTGCTGAGCGCATGTGCACCGAAGGCACCACAGGTAGCCTTCGAGACAGAAACAGTAAAGCGAACAACGATCAGCACTTCGGTCACGGCTACTGGTACGATTGAACCGGTGACCAAGGTTGAGGTCGGTACACAGGTCTCGGGCATCATTGACCATCTCTATGTTGATTACAACAGCGAGGTGAAGAAAGGTCAGCTGATTGCGGAGTTAGACCGTACCAACCTGAAGGCACGACTGGCATCGGCTCAGGCTCAGCTGGCCAGTGCCAAGAGTGACTATGTATATCAGAAGGCAAACCTCAAGCGCATGGAGCAGCTGCACGAGAAGCAGTTTATCTCTGATGATGAATATGAGTCTGCCCGCCTCAATTTTGATAAATCAGAGGCTACCTACAAGGCTCAGCAACTCTCGGTCGATGAGGCTCAGACCAACCTGGGTTACGCTTCGATCTATTCGCCTATTGACGGTGTAATTCTCTCACGTGAGGTCGAGGAGGGTCAGACGGTGGCAGCATCGATGACCACACCAACCCTCTTTACCATTGCTCAGGACCTGACCGACATGCGCGTGATTGCCGATGTCGATGAGGCTGATATCGGTGGCGTGAAGGTAGGTCAGCGTGTGATGTTCTCGGTCGATGCTTTCCCTAACGATGAGTTCTCTGGCAATGTCACTCAGGTACGTCAGAGTGCCACTACCACCAGCAACGTCGTAACCTACGAGGTGGTCATCTCTGCACCTAACCCTGATCTGAAGCTGATGCCAGGTCTGACAGCCAGTGTGACTATCTATACACTCGAACTGGATGGCGTTCTGGCCGTTTCGGCTAAAGCACTGCGCTATAGCCCTAAGGAGACCCTGCTTCTGCCAGGCGACGAGATCGTAGATTGTGAAGGCAAGACCAAGGTATGGACCCGTGACGGCCACACCCTCCGCGCTGTTGCCGTTGAGACTGGTGCCAGCAATGGCGTGCTTACCGAGATCCGTAGCGGCGTCAATGAGGGTCAGGTGATCATTACAAGCGCTGAGGTGGGCAGCGAGATGCCTGCCGAAGCTGCACAGCAGGCCGGTAGTAACAATCCATTCATGCCAGGCCCTCCAGGTAAGAAGAAGTAAAACAGGCACACCCTCTGCTTAAAGTTAGTATTATGGATACAAACAATAAGAAAGTAGTCATCGAACTGCAGAATGTGCGTCGCGAGTTCAAGGTAGGCGATGAGGTCGTCAAGGCTTTGCGTGGCGTGACATTCAAGATCTATGAAGGCGAGTTCGTGACCATTCAGGGTACGTCAGGTTCGGGTAAGTCAACCCTTCTCAACCAGCTCGGTTGTCTTGATACACCTACCTCTGGCGAATATCTGCTCGATGGTGTGGCTGTGCGTAAGATGAGTAGCAATCAGCGCGCCAAACTGCGTAACCGTAAGATCGGATTCATCTTCCAGAACTATAATCTGCTCTCTAAGACGACTGCAGTAGAGAACGTAGAGCTGCCACTGATGTACAATAGCAAAGTGACTGCCAAAGAGCGTCGTGAGCGTGCCATCCGTGCGCTGATCTCTGTAGGTCTCGGCGATCGTCTGGAGCACAAGTCAAATCAGATGTCCGGTGGTCAGATGCAGCGTGTGGCTATCGCGCGTGCTTTGGTCAACGATCCTACCATCATACTGGCCGATGAGGCTACGGGTAATCTGGATACACGCACCTCGTTCGAGATGCTGGTACTCTTCCAGAAGTTGCACCGTGAGGGTCACACAATCATCTTCGTTACCCACAACCCTGAGATCGCACAGTATTCATCGCGCAACATCTTCCTGCGCGATGGTCAGATCAAGTCTGACACGATCAACGACAATATCCTCGATGCCGCTGAGGCCCTTGCCGCGTTGCCAGTGCCGAAGGATTAGGGATATTAGGGATAATAAGGATTAAAACTATGCGTCTTTTCTATTTTATATTCAAAGTAGCACTCAAGGCCCTGTCAAACAACAAAGGCCGTTCACTGCTCTCTATGCTGGGTATCATCATCGGCGTGGCTGCGGTGATTGTCATGATGGCTATCGGTCAGGGATCGAAGGAGTCTGTCCGTGCCAACATCTCGCAGATGGGCACAAATATCATCACCATCCAGCCGGGTGCCGATCGTGGTCCTGGTGGTGTGCGCCAGGATCCAAGCACCATGCAGACCCTGCGTATGGAGGATGTCGAGCTGATTCGTGAAGAGTGCAAATATGTGACATACATCTCGCCAGAGGTCTCTACCAGCGGTCAGGTGATCTATGGCAACAACAATACGTCAACTTCGGTCTATGGTGAAGATCTGGAGTATCTCGACATCAAGCAGTGGGAGGTCACTGAGGGTACCTGTTTCACCGAACAGGACATCAAGTCGGCTACTAAGGTCTGTGTCGTAGGTAAGACCGTGGTCGATGAGCTTTTCCCTGACGGACAGGATCCTATCGGCAAGACCATCCGTTTCAAGTCAACGCCTGTCCGCATTATCGGTGTCCTCAAGTCGAAGGGCTACAACTCTTTCGGCATGGATCAGGACAACCTGATGATCATGCCATACACCAGCGTCATGAAGCGACTGATGGCACAGAACTTTTTCTCAAGCATCAACTGCTCGGCATTGACCGAAGAGGCGACCGATCAGGCCATCGACGAACTGACCGAGGTGCTGCGTCGCAGCCATAAGCTCAAAGAGGCCGATGAAGATGACTTCAGTATCCGTTCACAGGCTGAGATGATGGAGACCATGTCTTCTACGATGGACTCTATCACGATCATCCTGGTAGTGGCTGCTGCCTTCTCTCTGCTCGTGGCAGGTATCGGCATTATGAATATCATGCTGGTATCGGTTACCGAACGTACCAAGGAGATCGGCCTCCGTATGTCGGTAGGTGCGCGTGGTATTGACATCTCTGCGCAGTTCCTCATCGAGTCTGTGCTGATCAGTATCACGGGAGGAATACTGGGTGTGCTGTTAGGTTATGGCATCTCTACGCTGGCCACAGCGCTTTTCAATCTCCCGACCACCGTGCCGCTGTGGTCCGT
>DCIF01000025.1:8450-12970 GCA_002315795.1 Bacteroidales bacterium UBA1733 | reverse complement strand
GTAGGATGTCGTGATGATATCCTACTCTTTTTTAGTGTCCGTTCCTTCGTGAGCAAACGGCCGTCGCACAAACGTAAAGACCCTTTCTTCCTGAAGAAACGGATGTCGCACAAACGCAATGTCTGTTCCCTATAAAAGAAAAGGACATCGCGTTATTGCGATGTCCTTTCAGTGATTAATAATCACTCGGCGTGACTCCGAATTGCTTCTTGAAGCTGGTCGAGAAGTGAGATAGCGTATTGAAGCCCGTAAGCAGTGAGATCTCAGAGATATTATACTTACCTTCCTTGAGCAGTTCGGCCGCACGGTTGAGTTTATACTGCTTGAAGAAGACGCTCGGGTTCTCGCCTGTGAGTCCCTTGATCTTGTAGTAGAGTTTAGAGCGTGAGATATGCAGCAGTTCCGTCATGCGGGTGATGTCCATATCCGGATTGGCCAACTCTTCTTCCATCAGTCGGTAGAGCTCGGTCATGAAGGCGTTATCCTGCGCAGAAAGTGCGTTCTCATCAAGAGCCTCGGTCTGCGTATTCTCCTGCAACAGCTGTCGCGTATGGTTGCGACTGTCGAGCAGGCGCTGTATGAGTGCTGACAGGTAAGTGGGGTCAAACGGTTTGGTGACGTAAGCCAAGGCTCCGGCATTGAGACCTTCGATCTGATCCTGTACGGTAGTCTTGGCCGTAACGAGAATGACCGGTATATGGCATAGCTGTGCATCGGCCTTGACCTGCTGGCATAGCTGATAACCGGTGGTGCCAGGCATCATAACATCACTGATGATCAGGTCGATCTCCTGATCCTGTCGCTGCAGTGTCTCAAGCGCGGTCACTGCATCGAAGCGGCAGGTGACCCGATAATGCTGATTAAGGAGCAGCTTGAGATAGTGAATGACCTCCACATCATCATCTACGACCAGTACATGTGGCTTGGCATCGTCGTCTGGAGTCGGTACGTTTTCCTCTACGCTCCTGACGGCCGTCTTTACAGACTGTTCGAGAGGGAAGAGCTCGTTCTGGTTCTGGGCCTGATCTGCAAACTCGCCGTCACGATATGCGGTCTTGTTGATAGGCAGTACCAGACAGAACTGGCTGCCCTGACCGTCTGGATTATCATAGACGTGCAGCGCGCCATGATGCAGTACCGCCAGGCTACGGGCGTAATACAGACCGATGCCTGTGCCCAGGTTGAACCCAGTGCCCTCATTGCGGTTCTGCAGCTGGTAGTAGCGCTTGAAGATCTTCTCGCGCTGATCTGCCGGGATGCCTTTGCCATTGTCGGTCACGCAGATCTTGACATACTGCGTGTCGGTAATTGACGCCGGATCTTCAAATTCGCGTGCTACTTCTTCGCTGGTCACGACGTCGAAGCTCAGCTGCACCTCACCCTTGGCCGGGGTATATTTCATGGCGTTGCCAACGAGATTGTTCATGATCTTGTCAATCTTGTCGGCATCCATCCACATGAGGAAATAATCATCCAGACCGCGTGTGGTGAAGGTGATGTTCTTGTCCTTGGCGTTCACAGCAAAGAATTCGGCCGTCTGTTTCAGGGATCCGATAATATCCTGACGCTTCACCTCCAGACGCAGCGAGTCGTTCTCCAGCTTGTGGAAGTCCATCATCTGATTCACCAGATGCAGCATACGGTCCACACTGCGGTTGACCACCATCAGCAGGTGATGGTCGTCGCCCTTGATGTCGGGATTCTGGCAGAGCTGGCTGATAGGACCGGAGATCACGGTAAGCGGAGTGCGGAACTCATGGCTCACGTTGGCAAAGAAGTTCATGTTCATGCGGTTGATATGCTGCTCTTGCGCCTTTTCACGCTGACTTTGCAGACGATCCCACTTCTCTTTACGGACACGGCGATACAGTCGTACGATATAATAGATAATAGAGCAAGTGCAGAGGAGATAGAAGAGCAGGGCTGCCTTGCTTCCCCAGAGGGGAGCCTCGATCGTGACCGGCATGCTGGTCTCTGCTATGACTTTATCACCATCTTTATTGGTAATGCGGGCATGGAAAGTATATTCCCCAGGACCCAGATTGGCGTAGTTCGCCTCACGCGAATGGTTCGCTTCTACCCAATGAGCATTGACACAATCAAGTTTATACTGGAAGTTAAAGCGTTCATTCTGGCTGAAGTCGAGCGAAGAGAAAGAGATGCTGAAGTTGTTCTGCGTATAATTCAGACGGATGGCATCGCAAAGATCCAGACGCTTGTCTATCGCCTGACCCTGACGAGGGCGCACTAGTTGGTTGTTGACTTTCAGATCTTCCAGACGGATGGTTCCGCTCAGCTCTTCAGAAATGTCTTTCGGATTGAAGATTGTGACACCATGTGGACCGCCAAACACCAGAGTGCCATCGGGAAGCTGGCAGGAAGAGCGGTCAAAGTATTCATTTCCGCCCAGACCGTCGGTACTGTAGTAGTTGGTGAAAGACTGGGTCTCTACGTTATATTTTCCTAACCCATACTGAGTGCTGACCCAGAGGTTTCCGTCCTTGTCAACTTCAATAGATGCGATGTCATCGCAGGGAGCTCCCTGAATGTTCTCTAACGTCTGTTCTTTCGGATCATAGCGCATCAGTCCGTTGCTGATGGTGCCAATCCAGAGGCTGCCATCCTGGCCTTCTTTGAGCGAACTTGGCAGGAAAATGCTTCGCGCGATGCACGACTGGAGTACAGAGTCGGGAATGACAGGTGCCGTCTGTTCCTGCGTTCTTGTATCAATATAGCGAAGACCCACCCCGCGTTCGAGCGTCACGAAACTGCTGTCACGCAGCAGTTGCATGCACGAGAGGTAGCTGAATGTGTTGCTGAAGAGATGATGCTCAAGGAACTCCTTGTCGTTTTTGCGCTTTGAGAAATAGGAATTGCCGTAGCATCCGGCCCAGATGGTGCCCTCCTTATCTTCTTTGAGCTCGATGATGACGGGCAGATGGTAATAGTTGACAAACACAAGATTCTTGCCATTCGGCTTGAGCTGAACGAGACCTTTCGGTGTGGTAGAAGCCCAGAGGTATCCGCTCTTGTCGGCATACAGGCAATTGACACGGCGGTTGATCCTCTTTGGCGCGTTGGCCGTGACATTGGTCACCGTATTTGTGGTGTAGTGACTGAACTCACGGCTCTGCAGATCGTAGCTATACAGGCCGTTGTCCTGAGTGGCTATCCAGAGGGTCTTCTCCTGTTGCAGGGTCATAGAGACTACGGGTTCGCCTACCAGTCTGTTGACAAACGGAGATCGGTTGCTAAACAGATTGTTGTGATGCTCTAACATGCTGTAGCCCTGTGATTCAGAGCAGAGCCACAGGTTCCCCTTGCTGTCACAGATGCCCAGATTGACTTTGAATGAAGGTGCAGTGAACGGGAATCTTGCTTCGTCCTGGAAAATAAATGTACCTGTGATGGCGTTATAAACAAAAATCCCTTCAAGGGTACAGATGATAATCTCCTCTTCTTGAGCCGGAATGATCGCCAGCACGCGTGATTTATTATATAATGAATGTGCGCGAATTGCAGTGGGCACTTCTCTCCATTGGTGTGCGATAACATCATAGAGACGGATGCCGGTATTATCGGCTATCCAGAGCAGACGGCCTATGAGCTGAGCTGTCTGAATCTCGGCATTTTCTCCCGGTTCAAGTTTCTCAAGCTTTTGGAAAGTGATCGTGCTATAACACTCCACATTGTGATCGTCAATGATCCAGATGTTGTCTTCCTCGTCCATGAAGCTCTTCTGCATGAACGGATCGACATACGATACATTACTGATCACTTTCTCAAAAGTATTGTTGTCACCGTTATACTTCAATACGACATTGGTCTGAATGACAAAGATATCACCCCGACTGTTCTCGGTAATCATCTGGCAGCGCGGATTGCTGTAGCTGATTGGGATTTGCTCAAAGTCGTCCTGCTCTGTATAACGAGCCACACCATTCTTCGTGGTTACCCAGATTCGACCTTTTGAGTCGCAGAATACCGTATTGATACGATTGTCAGGGATAGAATTTGGCTGGTCATTACAGAAATACTGGTGCATATCATCGCCGTTATATCGGTTCAGACCGCGAGAAGTGGCCATCCAGATATAACCATTCCGATCTTCAGCAATGCTATTGATGCGAAGATTGGAGAGCGTATTTGCAATTTCAAGATCAACGGGAATGTTGTTGTCCTGTGCATCTTGTGACGCTTCTTTGCAACCGCAGAGAAGAAGGACAGATAATAATGGAATTAATAATGAACGCAGGTCCATTGAGATGTTTTTTAGGTAGATTATTTTTGCGAAAAGCGTTACAAAAATAGTGCTTTTTAGATGAATAACCAAAAAAACAAGAAAAAAAAACTTTTTTTTCGTATATTTGAACAAGATTGTAAATTTTCTACACAAAAAGGAAACTTAATTATGAAGAAAACACGCTATCTTTGCACCAGCAAAAACAACAATAATAAATAGTATGTGGTATATAGGTTAGGAAGGGGCTTGCAGGGATGCATTGCCCCTTTCGTCTTTT
>DCIF01000025.1:0-8370 GCA_002315795.1 Bacteroidales bacterium UBA1733 | reverse complement strand
ACTTATTGTATTATTCGATTGTTATTCGACGCTATCTGATACTTACTTCTATTTACTTTTACTAACTGGTAAAAGTGTTGTGAAGTTAATTAAATTTATATAAAAAATCATTGTTACATCAACATAAATGGCGTATTTTGTACAAAATTGAAATATTTTAGACAAATACGAAATGTCATTTTAAGATTTGATAAGTTTTTTGATAACTAATGAAACCTTATCGTAAAAGAAAGTTCGTACCTTTGCACCGCCAATTTGAAAGGCAACATATTTCCAAATTACACATACAATGAATAAACAATTTATTACACTCTTATGCGCTGGTGCGCTTGCACTCCTTTCAAATGTGCAGGTTAAGGCTCAGCCGCAGCTCAATGCCAACAACATTGACGAGGTAATCAAGGCAATGACCCTTGAGGAGAAGGTGGATATGCTGATTGGATGTGGCATGGCTATGGGAGAAGAAGTCAAATTCCCCGGAACAGCCGGTCGCACACGTGACATCCCACGTCTCGGCATTACTTCGGCTTATTTGGCTGATGGTCCTCATCGCCTTCACATGACTAAGACCCGCGACTGGGATAGCAAGACTTACATCACCACCGAGTTCCCATCAGAAACCAATGTGGCTGCATTGTTTGATACAGAGGCTGCTTATCAGGTGGGTGTTGCCATCGGTGCTGAGGTTCGTGACTTCGGTCTGGACGTGCTCCTGGCTCCTGGTGTCAACCTCATGCGTTCGGCTCTCTGTGGTCGTAACAACGAGTATTACTCTGAGGATCCTGTCCTCGCTGGTAAGACGGCTGCCGGCTTTATCAATGGTATTCAGAGCCAGGGTTCAGGTACTTGCTTGAAGCACTTCGCTATCAACAATCAGGAGACCAACCGTAACAACAACGATTCGCGTCTCTCGCAGCGCGCTATACGCGAACTTTATTTAAAGAACTTTGAGATCGCAGTCAAGGAGTCTAATCCTTGGTCGATCATGACTTCATACAATCGCTCACAAGGTAAATATACCTGTGAGGATCGTGATCTCACCGAGACTATCCTCCGCGAAGAGTGGGGTTGGAACGGACTTGTAATGAGCGACTGGAATGCAGGTAAGGACGCTGTTGCCAGCATCAAGGCAGGCAATGATATGCTGCAGCCTGGCCAGCCACGTCAGCGTGAGGCTATCCTCAACGCAGCTAAGGACGGCAGCCTCGATATGGCACTTATCGACCTCAGCGTGAAGCGCACTCTCGAGTTCGTGCTCAAGTGCCACACGCCTAACGGCTATGTCTATCCTAACGAGACTGATCTGAAGGGTCATGCAGCCCTCGTTCGTCAGATTGGTGCTGAGAGTATCGTGCTTCTTAAGAATGCAGACAATACCCTCCCAATCAATACCGCAGCACATCGCGGTCTTGATGCTAAGCGTCCTATCGCCCTTTATGGCTGTACCAGCTATGATATGGTTCCTGCAGCTATGGGCTTCGGCGGTACCAATGTGGGTCCATACATCGTTAGTATGGTTGAGGCTGTACGTAATGCCGGTATGAAGGCAGACATGAGTCTGGCAAAGACTTACAAGCAGCATATTGCAGCTAAGAACAAGGAGAACTATCCAAACGGTATGCCTCCATTTAGCATCACGGCTCCATTGCGTGCCGGTGAGTGGGTGCCTTCTGCTGAGGTTCTTGCCGAGAATGTCGACAATAACGATATGGCTATCATCACCATTGGCCGTACCAGCGGTGAGGGTGCTGACCGCAAGCGTGAGCACTTCTTCCTGACTGATGCTGAGAAGGATCTCTTCAAGGTCGTTGCCGAGGCTTATCACAAGGCTGGCAAGCGTGTGATTGCCGTTCTCAATGTCTGTGGCCCTATCGAGACTGCTCCAATTGCTGAATATGCTGACGCTATCGTCTGTGCTTTCGAGCCCGGTCAGGAGTGCGGCAACAGTGTGATGGATGTGCTGACTGGTAAGGTCAATCCAAGCGGCCGTCTGCCAATGACCTGGCAGGTAGCTTATGGCGATGCTCCAGCAGACCTGAACTTCCCAGCTGACTATGTATTCGATATGAGTATGTTCGCGCGTGCCTATAACAAGGATGAGGCAGAGAAGGCTCAGATTGAGAAGGCTCCAGAACTGGTTCGTAACGTAGATTACACCGAGTATCAGGAAGGTATCTACATCGGCTACCGCTACTTCGACACTTTCAAAAAGGCCGTGTCTTACCCATTCGGTTTCGGACTCTCTTACACCACCTTCGGCTACGAGATCGTAGCTTCGAGCATCGATGGCGATGTGTGCCAGATGGAGGTGAAGGTTACCAATACGGGCAACACAGCTGGTCGTGAGGTGGTTCAGGCTTACGTCAAAGCTCCTAAGGGTAGTCTTGACAAGCCAGCAAAGGAACTCAAGGCTTTTGCAAAGACCAAGAACCTCCAGCCAGGCGAGAGCCAGACCCTCACCCTCAAGTGGAACACCATGGATATGGCTTCTTTCAACGAGAAGGCTTCTGCATGGCAGCTCGACAAGGGTAACTATGAGTTCATGGCGGCAGCTTCTTCGGCAGATGTCAAGTGCTCAGCTATCCAGAAGGTGGCTAAGGCCCGCACTGAAAAAGTGCATAATGCCATGGCTCCACAGCAGAAAATTGCTGTTCATCCATTGGTAAAACGATAAAATGCACAAATCCAAAAGTATTTGAACAAATGTGCAAGTTCTTTTGGACAAAGCAGAAACGTGTTGCACAGCTAAAACCGCTATCTTTGCAGCAAAATTTTTAATCATCAATAATTATCTAAAAACCAGATTACACATGAAGACAATTCACAAGTGTATTGAAGGACGAACTTTCCGTTCGCTTCTTTCCATGCTTTGCCTGGCATTGCTTTTCCCAGTGATGGCAATGGCTCAGACTAAGGCATCAGGTGTCGTAATTGACGACCTCGGTGAGCCAGTTCTTGGCGCCACCATTCTTGAAAAGGGTACTACCAATGGTACAGTGACTGACCTTGATGGTAACTTTGAATTAACCGTGAAGAACGGTGCAGTCCTTCAGATTAGCTTCGTTGGCTATGCTACTCAGGAGGTAAAGGCTGCACAGGGCCTCAAGATTACTCTTAAGGAGGATAGTGAGATGCTCGAGGAGACCGTAGTCGTAGGTTACGGTGTCCAGAAGAAGTCATCACTTACTGGTGCTGTCAGCCAGGTAAAGAGTGAGGATATGCAGGCACGTACTATTACAGATGCATCGCAGGCCCTTCAGGGTAAGACTGCCGGTGTTCAGATGTCGGGTTCTGCAGGTCCTGGTGGTACTCCTACCATCCGTATCCGTGGTATCGGCTCTAATGGTTCTTCTGATCCTCTCTACGTTATCGATGGCCGTATTGCCAAGAGCATCCGTGGTATCGATCCTAACGATATCGAATCTATGGAGATTCTGAAGGACGGTGCTTCTGCAGCTATTTATGGTGCTTCAGCAGGTAACGGTGTTATCTTGATCACTACTAAGAAGGGTAAGGGTCAGGGCAAGATCCAGTATGATATGCAGATTACCCGTCAGTCTATCAAGACTGTTCCTGAGTTGATGAACTCAGAGGAGTACATCAGCTATTATGCTAAGGAGAGCAACACGCTTTCTCTTGATCTGATCAATGCTAACTGGGATGGTAAAACCAGCACCAACTGGGTTGATGAGATGTTTGAGACTGGCTTCATGCAGCGTCACAATTTAACCTTCTCTGCAGGTGGTGATAAGGGCTCAATCTATATCTCTGGATCTTATCTTGATAATGACGGTATTGTTTCAGGAGATAGCGATACCTTCCGCCGTCTTACCGGTATGATCAATGCAAACTGGAATATCAAGCCTTGGTTGGACATTCAGACCAACAACCAGATCTCTCACATGAAGATTCGTTCAGTAAGTGAGGGTTCAGAGTATGGTTCAACCTTCTTGACTGCTCTTCAGCTTGACCCAATGACCAAGGCCACCTATACCTTGGCTGATATGCCTTCTAACATGAAGACTGCTTATGATCAGTGGCAGTCTGGTATTGGTCCAAGACTTTATGGCCCAAGTGAGGGTGTTTACTATGGTATCTCTCCATTCGTTGCTCTCGAGGGTTGCAACCCATTGATTTCTCGTGCAGCTGGTTTCACCAAGAACCGCTCGTTTAACATCAATGGTTCTACCTCTTTGAACCTTAAGCCATACAAGGGCATTGTAGTTACTTCTCGTCTCAGCTATCAGTTGAGCAGCAATGAGTCATACGGTGTCAGCCGCGACTACTATGGCTCAGAGAAGTCAAATCAGAATTTTGTTAGCCTTTCTGCAGGTGACGGTAATACTGTTTACTATCAGTGGGAGAACTTTGCAAACTGGAACCAGACATTCAACAAGTATCACAATGTGGGCTTGATGGTTGGTTCTTCATACAGCGAGAACCGCTCTTCTTCTGTTAGCGGTGGTACCACAGGTAGTGCCTCTGACTATGGTATCAAGCAGCCAGATTCAAACTATTGGTATATCGCATACGCTACTCCAACTGCAACCAAGAGCATCTCTGGTGGTGAGGCTATGTACATCCGTAAGCTTGCTTACTTTGGTCGTGCCTCTTACGACTATCAGGGCAAGTACCTCCTGACTTACAACTTCCGTGCAGATGCAGCCGATAGTTCTATCCTTCCTGTTGATAACCGCTGGGGCTTCTTCAATGGTGTCTCTCTCGGTTATACTATCAGCCAGGAGAAGTTTATGGAGAGTACCCGTGAGTGGCTTGACTTCCTGAAGATTCGTGCATCTTGGGGTCAGAACGGTTCTATCGCCTCTTTGGGTAGCTATATGTATGCTAAGACTATTGCTTCTTCAGGTAACTATGCTTCTAATCCAGGGGCTTCTGACTTTGGTTACATTGCAACTTATGCTCCATCTTCAGCAGGCAACAAGGATTTGAAGTGGGAGACCTCTGAGCAGACCAATATCGGTGTAGATGCCCGTTTCCTCAAGAACCGTTTGTCAGTTACCGTTGACTACTTCCTTAAGAAGACTAAGGACCTTATCGTAACGGGTGCAGCTCCTTCTTATATTATGGGTCTTTCTGCTTCGCCTGTCAATGCTGGTAGCATTGAGAACCAGGGTCTCGAGTTCGAGCTTGGCTGGCAGTCGCAGATTGGTAAGGATTTCAAGTATGGTGTACGTGCTAACCTCTCTACATTGACCAACAAGGTTACCGCTATCCACGAGTCACTCAGCAGTGGTATTGATGGTGCTACTTTCCACGTAAACGGTGCCGTTACTCGCTTCGAGGTAGGCAAGCCAGCATGGTATTTCTATGGCTATAAGTTCAAGGGTATCAACTCTGAGACTGGTAACCCTGAATTCTATGATGTGAATGGTGATGGTCAGATTGGCCCTGAGGACAAGACTGATATCGGTAAGGGTATTGCTTCTGCAAACTATGGTATCACTTTGAACGCTTCTTATAAGGGCATCGACTTCCTCCTCTTCGGTTCAGGTGCTATGGGTAATGATATCTACTGCCTTATCAACCGTGCAGACTATCCAACTAACCGCTTGACTGAGTTCACCAATAACCGTTGGACTGAAACCAACCGTCAGGGCGATAAGCCACGTGCCGGTGCAACTGATTATGATAAGTATCTGATGTCTGATGCTGTTGTTTACGATGGCTCATATTTCAAGATCAAGCAGATTCAGTTGGGCTATACTCTTCCAAAGAGCATCCTCAGCAAGGTTATGATCGATAATGTGCGTATCTATGGCTCACTTGAGGACTTCTTTACCTTCACCAGCTATCCTGGCTTCGACCCTGAAACCACTGGTACAGGCAGTTCTCTTGGTCTTGATAAGGGTGTTTATCCAAACTCTAAAAAGCTCGTCTTTGGTTTGAGCGTATCATTCTAATTCCATCAAAAATAGACAACAATGAAAACTAAAAATATATTTGTATTGGCTTGTCTGGTTGCAACTGGTATGACTACCTCTTGTACAGACCAGCTGGAGATCGATCAGCACGGTGTCCAGAACTATGACACCTACTATCAGACCGACGAGCAGATTGAGGCTGCAGTTGCTGAATGCTATCAGCAGGCCCTTTCCATGGGTCTTGGTTCATTTACCAATAAGGCACTCCTTGACGGAGACTTCTGGTGTGGCGGAGGTCAGCGTGGTGATAATGGCGCTTATGAGCAAATGAACGAGTATCGCTTTAGTGCAGATCTCAGCTCGATTCTTTCGTGGTTCCAGGGTTATTACACAGCCATCAACCGTTGTAATATCGTAATTGATAACTGTGCAAATAATAATTCTGCTGTTGCTAATCATGCTACAGCTGACGCTAAGGTTATCCGTGGCTTGATGTACTTTGAACTTGCATCAATGTGGGGTACCGTACCATTGGTTGATCATGTGATCGAGGCTTCAGAGGCTGCCATCGGCAATACTGATATGGCTACACTCTGGAAGTTCATTGAGACCGATCTCACAGACGCTATCAACTCTGGTGTACTCTATGAGAAGAGCAGTGTTGACGCTGATGATGCCAATAAGTGGCGTGTAAGTAAGCAGTTCGCTCAGGCTCTCCTTGGCAAGACATATCTCTGGGCTGGAGATAAGGCAAAGGCTGCTGCTCAGTTTGATGCTGTAATCAACAGTGGCAAGTATGCACTCTATGGAGGCGCTGGCCGTCCTGCAACCGAGGAGTACCAGAATGTAATCCAGAACCGAGCAAAGTACAACTGCGAGAGCCTCTTTGAGACCTCTCAGTGCAATGACCCTAATAACTGGGTATTCCAGATCTTGGGTTGTATGCTCCGCTGGCGTTCGGGCAACTTTACCAATACCTTTATG
The DNA here is from genome assembly GCA_002315795.1 of Bacteroidales bacterium UBA1733. Next base: position 1,504 of record DCIF01000025.1, on the reverse strand, counting down.
GTGGTTAATGATTTCTCTACTGCTGGTGTGGTAGGTGAAGCTATCGATCGCAATTATTTCTCTTTCTTCTCGGGTCAGGATTATGGTTTCTACAATCCATCTTCTCTTCTGGTATCTGCTTTCGAGGAGAATGGTGATACCTATCGTAGAGATCAGACAATGAAGCATGTAGACTGGATTCAGGCCAACCTTGGCCTTATCCTCTCAGGCAATCTCTATGGTGTTGAAGACTACCTTATGTGGAAATGGCGTGCTGGTGTTGATACTCAGAACTGGGGTGGCTATGGTCCAATGTCTTATACCAATAACTATCGTTGGATGCGTCTTGCTGAGGTTTATCTTCTCGCTGCAGAGGCTAATCTCGAGAGCAATCCTGCTAAGGCTGCCGAGTATGTTAACGTAGTTCGTAGCCGTGCTCAGCTCGCACCTAAGGCAAGTGTTACCCTCCATGATATCCAGCTTGAGAAGCAGTGCGAACTCTGTGGTGAGGGCGTACGCTATCAGGATATTCAGCGTTGGGGTATCGCTAAGGATCTCCTTGCTAAGATGGGTGAGAAGATTCCTACCCGTTCAGCAAATGGTATTGCTTGGGATACTAAGGCAAACAATGATGCAAGCCGTTATGGTTATAAGACCGGCAAGCATGAACTCCTTCCATTCCCATTCAAGGAAGTTCAGATGAACTCTAATTTGAAGCAGAACCCAGGTTGGGATTAATCTGATGATTTAATACAGTTGGGCTACTGACCAAGGGAAAGTAGCCCAACTGTTCGTAAATGTATCTTTTAACATTTCTATGTGATCCATTAGTGTCGCCATCGAGATTGTGCAATTTATCAATACATTGCGATACTATTATCAACAACTTGTAAATTAATACGAATGAAAAAGATTTTCTTCAGTGCAGCTGCATGCCTGTTGGCATTTGGCGCATTTGCGCAGCAGAACCTTTTCGGTGGTGCGCAGATCAAATCTCCTGAGATCAATCCTGATGGCACAATTACTATCCGTTTCCAGGGCCCTAAAGCAAAGTCTGTAAAGGTGGAGGGTGATTTCCTCCCTGAACAGCTTATCGAGACGCCACAGGGCGTATGGGCTATCCATCCGGCTGCAGACTTGAAAGAAGGCCAAAATGGTGTTTGGGAATACACAACACCTGCTCCTGTGCCTGCCGACTATTATACATACACATTGACTGTCGATGGCATCAAGACCGTCGACCCGGCTAACGTTTATATCAATCGCGATGTGGCTACCGTTACCAACCAGCTCATCGTGAGCCGCGAGAAGGGCGACAATGGTGATCTCTTCAGCGTAAATGACGTACCTCACGGCACCGTACGTACCATGTGGTATCACAGCAAGGAGCTCGGTACTGATCGTCGTATTACCGTTTATACTCCTGCCGGCTACGAGACTTCTGGCAAGAAATACCCTGTCTTCTATCTGCTCCATGGTGCAGGTGGTGACGAAACTGCTTGGTATACCCAGGGCCGCTCTACCC
>DCIF01000043.1 GCA_002315795.1 Bacteroidales bacterium UBA1733 | reverse complement strand
ATAATAATAATGATCGCGAGAGATCCGAAGTACAGTACGGTCCTCGCCTCGTAGGAGAAATCCTACATGATTATTTGGAGAACAGCAACGATGCTTTGGCAGTTGCTTATCGTGAACGTAACTTTAAGGATGCTTACCCAAACACAGAGTTGGGCATCGATTTAAAGTTATTCACTCGTGAACCTGGACGCATGGAGATTGGCACCTTCCTTGATGGTGCAATCACCCATGATGGTGAAGATCACTTCACTTTCATCCAGAATGCTGGTGAGAAGAAAAAGGTTGACGTAACACAGCGCAATCCACATGTATATGAAGGTAAGCGCATCAACGTGAACAGAAAGGATGATGGAACACTCTATCCTACCTTCAACCGTCCTCGCTACACCGAGAAGTTCACTTTTCAAGACTTCTGCCGTGAAGCTGCCGACGAACTTTACATGATTGCAGGTTGTTTCACAAAGCAGAACTCAGGCCTTGTAGAGGAAGGCGATAGCAATTAATCTCGTCAGTCTCAAATCTCAGTCTCAGTTACTGAAATAGACTCACTTTTTCCATACGCCCCTTCTTTTAGACTTTATAACTAATTAATAATTAGATAGATAGAAGAAGATAAAAGTAAATGGATATATCAAATTTTGGAACTGAGATTGAGACTGAGACTGGTTTTCTCAACATTATTATATTCTCTAAAAAGCAGATATACAATGATATACGATATCTTTAGCGGTAGTGCTCCCGCTATGCCTAAGCCAGGCAAGGGCACAGAAATCATTCGTTTGTACACTTCACAGGTATCTCCTGAGATGCGTGAAGCCATCACTCCCATGCCTTTTTCGGCATTTGCCTCTCATCTACAAGGCGTGAAAGTGATGTATTGCAACAACCGTTTCCTCGAACTTCATGGTCAGATCAATCACTTTATCGGCAGTTCTGGTGTCGGAAAAGACCAGTTGGACAAGATTGTGGAGTCTATCTGTCGCTCTTTTCGTGCACATGATGAGATTGAGATGCAGAAAATCGCTGCATGGCAGGCTAAGCCTAAGAAGGAACGCGAGAAGCAGACTCGTCCTACGGTAGCCATCTATTTCCCTCCATCTGACACAACCAAGCCTGCCTTCATTCAGAATGCCATGGCTTGTGAGAACGAGGATGGTCATGCTCAGTACTTCAACCAGCCAGAGGTAGAGATGCTTGACGGACTTTGTGGTGGTCGTAAGGCTTCTGGTCAGATGCTCATCAACATCCATGATGTGAAGCGTGTAGGTGCCTTGAGAGCGACTGCAGAGGGTGTAACAGGAAATCCTGTGATGCGTGCCAACATCAACATCTCTTCTACCGAGGAGGCTGCCCGAGACTACTACAAGCGCGACATCCGCACAGGTAAGACCGGTCGTGTGAGCTTTGCATACAAGCCTCGTGGCGAACGCAAAGGTAAGATTCCTCGTGAGGGTGCTTACGATGAGACCTTTCAGGCTAAACTCGACGAGTATCTGGAGCGTCTGGACAACACTAAGGGCAGTTTCATCATCAAACCTCTCAACAAGATTGCCGATCAGTTGGCTGAACAGATGGCTAACATAGCAGACATAACCGACGATGATACTTTGTTCGACCTAAGTCATCGCTGTATTCTTGCTGCATGGAAGAAAGGCGCTACTCTTTGGATACTGAATAATCAGACATGGACGCGCAGCATCGGTGACTTCGTGGTTTGGTTCTGCTATTTTGATCTTTGGTCAAAGATGCGTGTACTGGGTGATATGTTCAAGCCTGGCACTACGACTGAGGATGTGCAGAAATCTGGTCCAAAGAACATGCTCAGCAGTCTTGGAGATTCGTTCTCGCAGACAGAGTTGGAGGCACTTCGTGCTCAGATGGACAAGTCTGTCAACGGTACTAAGCATCAACTGAATGTCTGGATGAACCGTGGCTTTATCACCTATTCTGCTCAGACAGGACTTTACACTAAGACTGACAAATATCTAAAGCGCAAGTAATGGATAAGCAAGAACTTCAAAAGCTCCGCGACCTTCCCATTGAGGGGGTCGCAGAGCGACTTGGACTCCGAGTAAAGATGCACAAGAGTTTGTGTCCGTTCCATGAGGATCATCATGCGAGTATGTCGTTCAATCTTCGCAAGAATAACTGCCGTTGCTTTGTGTGCATGAATGAGTCAATCGGAACTATTGATCTTGTGATGCGTCATTTGCGTAAGGATTTCAAGGATGCGTGCCAATGGCTTGCTGATGGTAGCCTCTCCCTAACCCTCCCCAATAGGGAGGGGACTTATAGTTACCAAAAGGAGACGAAACAGGTTGTTTTCGACCCTATGAAGTATGAAAGATTTTTTGAGCGTCCATGGTTGAGTGATAAGGCGAAGGAGTTTCTGTATGGTGAAAGAATGATTGACCCTCGTGTGGTTCGTTGGTGTAAGTTGACTTCATGGACAGATCGTCAGGGTGTGAACTGGTTGCAGATTCCTTACTATGATGTTGATGGAAAGTTGATCGGTGTTCAGAATCGTAACCTAAGACCCTCCCAACCTCCCTTAAAGGGAGGAGAAGGAGCACCACGCTTTCGTTTTCCGCAAGGTAGCAGATGCTCTATTTACAACTTGCCGGTTCTGAAACTTCTAAAACCTTCAGAGCCACTCTACATCACAGAAGGAGCGTCAGATTGCTGGGCAATGCTTTCCGCTGGTCATAAGGCAATAGCCATTCCTTCGGCTACATTGTTGAAGCCAGCAGACTTGAAACTCTTTGAAACTCTGAAACCTCTTGGAACTCAATACAGAATGTACCCAGACAAGGATGAGCCAGGTGAACGACTTTTTCTTCAGTTGAAGGAGATGCTGCCCAGTTTGGAACATCATCAGTTGCCCTTAGGTTGTAAGGACTTCAGCGACTATTATGTAACCATGAAAAGAAAGGAGGTACAGAATGGATAGTTTTCCAATTCGTTCATACACAAAAAAGGAACTGGCACTCGCCTACTTCCCTACTTCCGAGAATCCGCATTCGGCTGTCAATCACCTGATGTCATGGATCAACCGTTGCACTCCTCTTCGTGAGGCTCTGGAGGCACAAGGTTACATGAAGACTGCGAAATGGTTCTCACCTCGTGAGGTTCGCATGATTATCGAGCATCTGGGTGAACCGTAAGATGTGTTATTAAATTGCTTAAAATGAGTCAGTCAAGGACTAATATTCGGTCTTTGGCTGACTTTTTTTGAAACAATGTCCTCGCATCGCACGCATCGTATGGTATCGTCCGAGTGACGAATCAGAATGTCGTAACTTTGCAATGTGATTCAAAGACAAGCGCGCGTCTCGAACGAATCCCGAAGGCATCTCGAAGCCGAGAGCAGAGCAAAAAGCTCGCTTTTATGCTATGCCGAGGCAAGTGATGGCTCGACCAAAGGTCAAGGCATCTCGAAGGAAAAGCGAATGCCAACTGGCAAGTTCAATTCACAAAACTGAAGTCTAATTTATCCCCGCTAACCTCTCCGCGGTATATAAAACTCCTCCCCTCGGGGAGGTCGGGAGGGGGCTATATCATGGCAAAAATCACTCCAATCGATGTCATCAAGGGCATCAGCGGCAAGTACGGCAACGGATCTAACGACTACTTCGCCACTAACTCATCAAGTAACAAGATCCGACTCGCAAAGTTCTCCAGCCCTTACAAGGGACCTGCAACTGAGAAGCAGCTTGCACAGCAGGCAAAGTTTGGTGCTCGTCAGGCAGTTGCTACCGCATGGCTCAATGCCAACAAGCCTTCTGAGGCCAACGGCACTAAGGGAACTGAGGCTTACCAGTACGTTCAGAAGCTGAAGCGTAGTTACCACTTCTCCAACATCACTCAGGTACTTTACAAGTACATGGACGAGGACAATGTGATCACCCTGCCTGGGAGTGCTAACGACTCAACTCCTTCTGGTGGCACCGGCGACACTCCAGGAAACGCAGGTGGTGGCTACATGTAACCAAGAGTCCTGTGGGGCATGAAGGCCAAGTGCCTCATGGGACTATCTTAGTTACTGATTTTCATTAGGATTTTGGTTAGGATTTCGAGCCCAAAGGGCGATCCCCACAAAAAGACCTTCCTAAAGCGAAATACTTGAGCGCATTTCAGACAGATTATGATTTTGGATTATAGTCATGATAAAATCTTCAACAATAATCCCAACTATAATACGCTCCATTTCGTCGCTCTCAATAGGACATTAAAGAAGGATCGCTACGCTCGACATCCAAACAAAATCTTTAGAAAAATCCATACAGGGAAGACTATGAAGAAGTACCTCTCTATCGCGAGCTTTGTCTCTGCCATCATCTTCGCAGCTTTAGGCATGTGGATGCCTCCCCAAGGAGAAATATCAGGTTCCGTCCTCATCCTCGTTGCCCAACTCCTTGTCCTCTGCGCCACCTTCCTCGGCATAAAGGACTATACCAACCTCATAAACAGAAACTCATAACAAAGAGACCTGTGAGCATGTCAACTGACACACTCACAGGTCTTTTTGTGTCTGGTAAGGAAACGGATTTCCCGACCAAAATGGCATGAAACATGTTCCTGAATGTTAAAGTTCATGTTAATAACATGGCAAGATATTCAAAATATCAAAAAATATATGTACCTTTGCGTCCAAAGGTCGCAAGTCTTCAAAGAATGGGACACTTGGAAAAGATTTTTGTACATCAAATTCATTTTCTTTATACCTATCCCATGATTTGCCCTTGG
>DCIF01000133.1:19318-19621 GCA_002315795.1 Bacteroidales bacterium UBA1733 | reverse complement strand
CAGTTAATCCAGTAACCCTTAAGGTTAAAGATTTCGTAGATAGAGAGGTAATCAAGTTAGACTACTCTTTTGAGCAGGCAACCGATACAGAAGGTCAGATCACCGGTATTCCACGTGGTGGCAAGGTAACCGTACGTGTCAAGGCACTTAATGACGGCAACAACCAGTTGGCACAGTGGATGCTCAATCCAACCGATCCACGCGACATGACCATCGAGTTCAACAAGACCACCGATGGCAGCAAGATGAAGGAGATCAAGGCTACCGGCGCTTATTGCATCAACTACAAGGAAGATTGGCAGG
>DCIF01000133.1:16291-19235 GCA_002315795.1 Bacteroidales bacterium UBA1733 | reverse complement strand
GTACGAGAACCCTTGGAAGTAATCACTTCTTTACAAATATGATAACGGTCGCCCGCAGGCGATTCCCTGAATGGGCGACCGTATTATTTACAATATTCCTTCAGAAATAATCAGTCTATGGCACAAGTATCATCCGTGTCTTTTTATACGGAAGAAATAGATCCTGAGAAATATACAAAGTCTTTTGACCTTAAACCAAATTTCTCGAGCAATCTCAAGCACTATAATCTTCATTTATCGAAGCACCGCAATGCTGTGGAGCCCATTTCAATAGCGCGTTGTGAGAGTGTAGAGATAGAAGTTGATGCGCCTGGTAAAGAATATTTGAATCTGCAGGAATGGTTTCTTAATCAGGAATCAAAGAACTTAGCAATTACTACTGTAGATGAGATCAGCGGCACATCACATACGTTAATCTTTAATGGCGCACAATGCTTTAGCTTTGAAGATTTTCATACGGTCGAAACCATTGACGTTAATTCCAAGAATGAGGCTCGTCGCTTCAGATTAGTATTTGAAGCCAAATCAGTGACCGTCATACATGGCACAAACACCCACACTACTTTTTCGCATCTTTAATCACCTTTGTTATGAGTAAGTTTTCACTATTGACATCACACCCGTCCGAAGCAACATCTCAGACTGGTTTTCAACTTTTGGATTGGAAAATGCGTCTAACGCGTTCTCGGAAGGAAAGCGGCGCACCTTATGGCCCTGTGATGGCTCAGGAAGTAGAACTGACTGTAAAATACATCAATGGAGCTAATGTCCTCTATGAGCGACTCAATGACAACGAGCTGCACAATTTCTACGTCAGTGATTTAAACGGCATCCTGTTTCAATTAGAAGCATACGTTGTTGATATTGATGAGTCTTACGACATAGATGAAAACAACACCTATCAGATATTGGCAAAAATTACGCTATTAGCCGCTAAAATTACATATACAGGCACATCAAGTAGTCTGGAGGCGACATTAGTATAAACATAGAAGAAGATATAACTAAAATCATGGCAGAGATTCTTAATAATCTATATAGTTTCGAAATCAAGAGTTTCGACAATAGTACGACCTTTACCTCTGACAAAGAAAAGCGGTCAGCTCTTGAATCCGAGCAGGTAGCAGACATAAAGATCAGTGTCCTCGATATGAATTATATTAAGGAGATGTATCGTCCAGGACATTTGACCCTGAAGTTGTCTGCCACCGAAATCAAATCCAACACATCAGGCTCACTGACGTTTGACAGAATTATCGCACTCTTTTCAAAAGCACAAGTCACGGTCAGCGTAAAGCGAGATGACGACAAAGCGGGTTCTGGCACAAAAACGGCAGGATCGGATAGTGGCTCAGATAATACTATCAGCACCATTATCTCGAAATATTATGTCATGTCGGTTGAGCCGATTCGCAAGCCGAACTGCTCTTATGAAGTGATCCTCGAAGCCTATAGCCCAGATTATCAGTTGACATCAGATAAATATTGTGACACCTATCTGAATACTCCCCTTAATAGTATTATCAGTTCGGGTATCGACAAAGTGAAAGAAGCGTCACCAGACACCTCGAGCAAGAATGTCTCTGGTATCAGTAAAAATATGCTCGATATCTCCTTTAGCTGTAACAAGAAAGACGGCTTAAAGTTTATTAACTATGAGCATGCCACTGATGATTATCGTGTATATCATACTCCTTATGCCGTACAGTACAACGAATCGTTCTATGATTTTGTGACACGCTTAGCCAACCGGTATGGAGAGTTCCTGTATTTCGAAGACGGCTCTCTTCACCTCGGCATTGATACTACCAAGACACAGGAGGCTAATATCCACGACATTTCAGCAGACAATGATAATCCTGGCTTCAAATCAGTAAGTCAGATGAAGCAGGCAGACTCTTTGACCATCGATCAAAAAATCCTTGCATCTCACTATGACTATCTGAACACAGAAGTTTCAGATAGTGAAAAGTTGGAGAATACGTTCAATTACGATCTTGACTATGCCACGGATATGTACATGGATAGTGTCAACAAAAAAGACTTGTCTAAGGATGATAATAAGTTATCCTATTATTTTAACTGGGTAGGTCTTTTGGGGAAGACCGTAAAAAACCTTACTATGTTCCGCATGGAGGACGGAATTTCAAACAAGTTAGGTACTATCGCGAATAATATTATCGCCGTAGTAGCAAAGGCAGCCATAGACGCTACTGATACGTACCTTAAAGCAAAGGGTAATGTCGATAAGTACAACAAGGAATACAATACACTTATTGGTGAATTAAAGGGATTATCGCAATACGTTAGCGAAGAGCAGGAAGGAGACAATTCTCTCTGTCCATTTGCTTCTATCAGGAAATCTGATGAGGCTGCAATTGAAGAATTAAAGAAAGATAGAAAAACTTATAATGAGGCGAATGTTCAGCGCAAGGAGGTAGACAACAAAATTGATGAGAACAACCAACTTCCGAATGCTGAGGAAAAATATGACGATCTGTTAACACAATCAGCTGCTCTTGAAAAGGAATTTTCTGAATTTGACAAAAAAGTAGTAACCGATAAAACAGAAGTTGACAATAAGCTAGCACAAGCTTCTACTATTAGTCAGAAAGCTAAGGCTAACTATGCTCAGACATCAGACTCTTGCAAAGCTTTGATCAGCCAGGCTATGACCAAGCTTGACAACGTGATTCAAACCTGCAGAAAAACCGGTAATGATGCGTCAACAGATGAAATATCTACGCTGATCGACAATGCACTTTCATTAATAGATGCACTGAAAAAAGAAGCTGATTATGACAAAATAGCTCTTTCTAAAACCTTCAAGAATAGAAAAGATAATGAACTTACAGAGGGAGAGCCTGATAATAAAGAACGTAATGCTTTCAGTAATAAGGTTGATGAGCTATTTACGAAGTTGAATAATGATCTTAATGAGGTC
>DCIF01000133.1:9682-16185 GCA_002315795.1 Bacteroidales bacterium UBA1733 | reverse complement strand
TGGGATACATTATTAGCATGCTTTAAAAAGATCTTCAACAACAATCTCTTCCACAACGTATTAGAGTCTATTGAGAATCTAGAAACCCAAATAGGCAGGAAACGTATCTGTCTTGAAATAGATACTGCAAATTATAAAAAGGTTCCATTATTAGGAGAAATTGTAAAGTTTGACGGCATTAATTATCTGATCATTAAAGTTGAAAGTCAGGTAAGCCTGAGCAACCAGTCTGGAACCAGTTATAACGAAGTGCTGAAGCTTGAGCTGATTCCAATGTTCAAGAAACCAGACTCCGATGAACAGTTATGGGTTCCTACACTTAACTCTTGCCGTTTTCAGCCAAAGGTCGGTGCTATGGTTGCTGTGGTCACAGACAATATCGATCCTGTCGGCATTGGTCGTGTACGCATCAAGTATAAGTGGCAGAAGAAAGACGACACGAACTCATCACCATGGATTCGTATGGCCGTACCTTATGCCTCAAAAAGAGGTGCAGGTATGTTCTTCATCCCAAACAAGGGCGATGAGGTGCTGGTAGATTTCTACAACGGTAACATCGATCGACCTATTATTGCAGGTGTGCTACGTAATACGGGCGATGAGCGTGATACCGACATGTCTTATCGTTGGGAAAAAAGAAGGGAAATCATGTCTGCAACTGGGCAAATCCTGGCTTTCAAAGAAAATGGCGATTATGCTTTTTCATCATTGGGCGTGGAATGCATCCCTGGTCTTTCAACATACGGTTTAGCATACGATCCCAATCTCGCTTACCTTAACACTTATTTCGACGAGTTAGACGAGAAGAATGGCTTTGCTAAGTATATGAGAGGCAGTCTGGGCATGTCAGATTTCTATGGCACCTGGAACATCTCCGGCGATACCGGCGGAAGAGAAGTCACTATCTCTTCTAATTTAGGTACCATTTCAATCGATGCATTAAACGGCATCAGTATCTCTGCACCGTTAGGAGACATTAGCATCTCTGCCAAGAACATCTCCCTGGAAGCTTCAAACAACATAAATATCCAATCTGGCACCCAGATTGCGCGTCAGCGTAAGATTAAGAAGACTTTCAAAGATGGAAGTGCAACAGGCATATATAATACCCTCAAAGGTGTTGCCAAGAGTAAATGCACGCTTGTGAAGGTTGATTTCAGCCTGTTACGCATGGTGGTAGAAGCCATTATTCCTCCGGTAGAAGGTTCTCTTACTCTCAAGTCTAACCGTTATCTCAAACTTGAAGCTGGCGAAAAAGCCAAAGCTGTCGACGAGGCAAGAGTCGATAAATTCGAACTTGGCAAATATGATGATAGCAAAGCCTTGATAGGGAAAGGAATTTCGACATTATTTGGCATCAATAAACACAATGATCTGCACGAGTTTATCTTCAGCAACAGGGAAGCTCTACTATCATTTAACACGGCTATTAATGCGGTCCCTGCAATCATTAAAAATATATGCTCTGATAGACGTAGAGCGCGTCAAAATATTAAAGGCAATAAAATTTATGAGGAAGCAAATAATAATGGTTTTGAACTAAACGCATTAGATGGCTCTTTATGGGGTGATTTGGGCAAAGTAGAGACAATTGAGGATTTGAATGCTAAAACATCTGAACAAATTGATACATACCTCAAAGCAATCATAGATGGAGCAAATGATGACAGGATTAAAACTATTTTCGAAAATCCAGCAAGCGTAACGCTTGACAACGCTCTAACCAATTTAGGTTTACCCACTGATGGAACTGAAGATGAGAAAAAAACAAGATTTCTGGAAGCTAATAAAAAGAGATTTGTTAAAATGGCATGGAATGCAGCTCACACTGCATTTCAAAATGCTTCAGCGGCAGCCAAGGAAAATTTCACTAATAAGGTTAAGGATGACTTAACAGCAGCAATGCCAATAAATAGTGATAAGACCATCATCCCTCAATATAACGTTCCTGCAAAGGAGATTAAAAAAGCTGAATGGGAGACTCTGTTCAAAACAATTGGTGAAGCGATTTGGAATCTCAAGGAGGATGGGACTGATTTACCATCAGCGGAATTTGGTAAGGATGGATTCGATAACAGTATTGTACGAATCATTCTTCTAAAAATCTTTAACGAAACAGGATGGTATGTTTATGACAAAGAATATGCGAAAGAACAATTCTCCCTTTTGCAGGCAACAAAAGATGTATTTGTGAAAGGCGGCGTCCAAGTACCAGAAAGCAATTTTGTGGCGGCCACTGCGGCGCTGGATCTCGATTATTTCGCCGATGGCCATCATGAGGCAGATTGGAGTACCTTCCAGAAAAGCTGTAAGTTTATGTCTGAAGCTTGGGAGAATCCGCCCAAAAAACACACAAGCGGTCTTTCTTTGGTATCAACACTTGCATCAGAGGCGGTAGATGTGCTTGGCATAAGCGACGTCTTTGATGAAGTAACTAGCATTATAGGTGGAACGCTTCTTGAATCTACCCACATCAAATCAAGCGCCCATGGTGGTCGTATTCTGATGTCAAACGGAGAAGAGTCATGGGCTCTGAAGAATGATACAGGTCAGCTGGAGCAAACGAGCTTCGATATCGGCGATAAAACATGGAATTAAAAACAGAACAGACAAAATTCAATGGATAATATATTCGATCAATGGAAAAAAACGCTCCAGAAGTTCAATGACAATATGGAGAAGGAACTTGAAGAGGTACGCCTCTACAAGAGCCAGGTGCAAGCCATGCGTCATGACCTGGAATCCTATGTTACCGGTGTCCGCTATATCAGAAATGGGCATAAATTGATCCTCTCTGCGCCAGAGATTGTCATTGGCAATGTAGATATGAATGGCGATCTCTGGGGAGATGGAGCCTCTCTGATCACCATTCGTGGAAATCAGGTAAACGTGGAGGGTGTAGGCAAAGATACTATCAATGGCGGTGTAATCACACACAAGGCCGCAACCATCCGCAATATTGCCGTCGATCCCGGACCTGATGGCAAGGAAGAAGTGGTGCTCGGCGTTTCCCAGATTGTAAATCAGGCCAGAAGTATCTCTTTGTACAGTTCAGAAGATGAGGGCACCTTTGCCATCCCCGCTACGTCGGCAGGATCTGGTGTCCACATCCATTCTGATGCCATCCTCGATATAGACGCTTCCGCATCCGTTGAATCAAAGATCAAAAAGATCGATGATGAGATCAAAGAACTGGAGACGCAGAAGACCACCCTCAAGACGCAAGTCAGCAATCATAAAAAAGAAGTCGAAAGCCAGATCGATCTGCTTGAGGCTATAGCGGGCTTGTCAGACGGTTTGAATGAGGGATTGCAGGATATCCGTTCCAATGTGGCCGACCTGATTGATCAACAGGAAACGTTTGAACCTTGCGCAAAGGCCTTTCTCAAAGTCTGCATCAACTATGCTGACACCATGTCTGAAAATGCAGAAGTCTGTCGCAAGATCAGTAAGTTGAAGGAGATGAAGGAGAGTCTGAACAAGCGTAAAAGTACGTTTAAGGAAGATCATTCTGGAGCCATACTCAACGTCAGAACCGAGACCCTCAATGTGCAGACCATCGACGGTGACGGCAACCTGCGCGTCAACCCGGATGCGGGTATTAACATCAAGACGCCATCGCTCAATGTCATGGCACGTGACCAAGAAGGCAAACTTATCCCTAACGGAAAGATCCGCCTGCAGGCAGAGACCGTACAGTTGGCCACCAACGATATCAAGTATAAGGATGCAGAGAAGCAGACGGATGCAGATATCGTAGCGGCAGGCAGCATCCAGATGCAGTCAAAGACAATCCTGATGGGAGCCCTTGATTCTGAAGTCAAGAGTGGCAAGACCGAAGAGAAAGCTCTTGCCAAGGATGGTGCCATCGTCATGCGTGCAGAAAATATTTCTGCGGGGGCCATCGATAAGGAAGGTAAGGCTGCCGGTAAGCTGGCACTGAATGCCAAGGAAGTCGAGATCAAGGCCACCGATGTGAAGCGCGAAGAGGGCAAGCCAGATAAGGATGACAAGTTGGCAGCTGGCGGTTCTCTGCTCCTCACGGCCGAGAAGATCATTGCAGGCAGCAAGAGCAAGGATAACGTCACCAAGACCCTGCAGATCGCTGCAGACAAGCTGGGACTCTTTGGCGATACCACAGCCGAGATGCAGCAAGGCGAAAGCAAGGCTGCTATCACCCTCGACGGCGGTAATGCCAGCCTGGGAGGCAGCAAGGTCGAACTCTTTGGCGATACCACCATCAAGGGCAAGGCCGACGTCAAAGGCGAGCTCAAGGTTCCAAAGGCCAGTGCCGATCAGGTGGAGGTCAAGAGTGCATTCAAGTCGCCTAACATCAACGATACGATGGGCGCAGGCGTACCAGGTCAGGCAGAGAAGATCTCTGCAAAACTTAAAATTGAAGAAATCAAAGAACAATAAATATGGGACAACAATTAGACGTTCTTCTGATGGGCTGTGAAGAAGATCTTAGCAAAGTCATTTTCCTGCTCCACTATGTTTTTTCTACCCGCCTCTGCATCAAGGCAGACCCTATGTCCTTGATCGAATTAGAGGTTCAGACTGGCGGCCGATCTCTCAAGATAGAGAAGGTAGCCGACGTTACTATCCCGCAGTGGAATCAGTTCCAGATATTCCTGCGCGAGGAGTCCAACCTTCAGGCAGTCATGACGGCAATGCGCCAGCATCATCCCGAATTTCTGCTTGAGATCGTTCCAGCATCGGTCTATGAGAATCAGGTAAAAGACGAGAATTCCCTTCTCTATACAATGCCTCCAGTCAACAAGGAGCGCCGCGACCTGTTGCTTCAGGTTGTTGATTTCAGTTATGCCAAGTCTAAAGCTCGTTTCTCTGCGCTCAAGGTTACCTGGACGGCCAATATCACCAAAGCTTTGGCTACTCGTCCTGACGAAATGAAGGAGGGGCAGGAGAAACTTGACGAACTGTTTGAGAAGAAGACGGCTCAGCTCGATGAGGAGAAAGCAAAAAAGGTTCAGGAGATTGAAGATGCTTATGCCGAGTATGAGAAGGAGCATGGTGAGGAGGATGCCAAGGGTGGCAAGGCTCCAAAATCCAAAGATCCTGAAGGCGACAAGGCCAAGAACAGCCTGAAACTCAACGAAAGCTGGAGAAACAACTAATGAAAGAAATCAGTGCAGAAATGCTTCTCGGCTACCTTTATCCAGAGTTGTCAGAACGATGGGTAGTACATGCTGAAGGCACTTTTTATAGAACTTATAACGAAGACGTAATGTCTGTTAATACCGGCACAGGAGAGCTCCACCTCTCCCGTGACGGATTTCTGCACTTATTACCCGACACACTGATCTCCGATGTCGATGAGCTGAAAGGCAACCGCGGCATGGAGAACTATGAGGCCGTCAGGAAGCGCAAGAAGCTGCTGGCCGAGGCTTTTGTACCGTTAGATACTTTCGCTTTTCGTAACCGTCTGCATATTGAGCAGGAAGTGTCTAAACTGCTGATCCAGAAACTCGCTTTCATCCTGAAGAAATATTTCTGCGTAGATCTGGACTCGCTGACCAATCCGTACGTGCGCGAGGCGGCTACCCTGCTGCCCTTCATCAGCCAGCGACGCGGAGACCTGCAGTTCGTCAAGCTGCTGCTCAAACAGTTGTGCGACTGTGAAGTGGAGATGGATCTGAGTCATCGCTACAGTGATTCTGACTCCACCCTGGCCTGGCTTCCGATGGTGCGCTTTAATCTGCTGATCGGTGATATGAACCAGCAGGAATATCTGGAGGCTACCCAGCAATTGCAGCCATTGGCTGACTTTCTTATCGAGTGGTTCATTCCCATCGATATGAAGGCGCGTATCTCCATCCGCCAGCATGGCATCCGGCAGAACACCAACAACAAGACTCTGGTACTCGACTATAATACTGAATTGTAACCCACAATACGATGGATATTAATGCAAGAATAAAATGGACTCCGGGCATGGAGCTCAATGCGCAGACCTTCAGTGCGCTTGACGACAACTTTGACCTGCGCCAGCTGATCAGCGTGCGTACAGCCAACGGTCTGCGTATCGGCCGCCTTCCTTACGCCGAATTCCATGCCGAGGGTATGTTCGTGCGAAACACCTTTGAGATAGAGCGTCTGCAATGTATGGCGCTTTTAGCTGACGGCATGCTGATCAGTGCCGATGAGCGTGTGTCTGTTCCGATCACCCGCATGAGCGATGGCACGTATTATCTCTGTGTGGGTTTTGGAGATCAGCTGACCGAGTTTGAGAAGCATGACCAGACCTATCTTCGTCCGGAATACAGTTATAGTTTCAAGCCGCTTGAGGAACTCGAGTCTAAGCTCAATCTTATCGACTCGGCATTTCCATTTCTGCGTTTCAAGGTCGAAGAGGGCCGTATAACCATCGACAAGGAGTATATCGCGCCTTGCCTCATCATTGGTTCTGACCCTCGTCTGAAGACGCATATCGAGAAGGTCATAGCACGCATAAAGGTGCTGACAGAGCACCAGAACATGGA
>DCIF01000133.1:7219-9535 GCA_002315795.1 Bacteroidales bacterium UBA1733 | reverse complement strand
CCGAATGAGGAGGTCCGTCCCGAGGTAGAAGAATGGTCTCAGTACGATGTCGTATATTGGCTCACGTGGTTCGATACCTATCTTGAGAATGCGGCTCGCACCCTTGACCATGTGGTGCTTGTCGATAACTCCATCGACTATGAGAAGCTCAAGGCCGAGCTGCGTGCCGAGATCTACGCCATGGTCAAGGACGATATCAACGCGCAGATCGCCGAGGCTCGTGAGCATATCCGCGTCGAACTGACAGAGAACCTGACCACACTGGTACGCGAGACCATCGAGACCCAGAAGAAGCAGTTGCACGACAGTCTGCATGCACAGCTCCTCTCAGAACTGCAGCAGCCGCTCTACGACAGCCTCTACAAAGCGCTCTACGATGCACTGTATCGCCCACCGGTTGAAGAAGAAGATAACTTTATGCCACTGATATGATCTCGCTGAAATTACCCCTTGCCGTTAAGCCTGATGGCTTGGAACGCACACAGGAGACGAAGAAGTCTATCGATGACTTCATCCGTCTGCTGATGACGTCGGCCAAATACAGTTTCAAGGCAGATCCGAACTTCGGCTTCATCTTCAACAACCTCAGCTTTGAGAATTTCAATGAGGTCGAAGGCGTTATCAGCAATACATCAACTGATAATTATGATCTGGAATCCGAAGCCGGTCTGTATGACAAGAAGATTTCTGGCAGTTCCAAGAATTTCAACACTTTTGCTTCAGACCTGAAGTCCGATATCATCACTTACGAGCGTCGTCTTCAGAAAGTATCTGTCACCATGTCGTATGTTCGCATTGAGCGACAGATCTATATAGAAGTCAAAGGCAAGATTGTCGGGAGCAATGAGGATTATAATTATAAAACTATCATCAAAGTCTGGAATTAGTTCAGCGTTTACCCACAATGAATCATACTTTATTTGAGACTACCAACCATGCACAAGAGCTGTTGACCGAAGCCATAGGCATCTGGCGTCAGAGTGATGACAGCGAACGTCTTGAAGGCCTGGAGAAAGACCCGGTCTTTGGTCTGCTCATGTCTGCCGTAGCCTATCAGTCTATCGAGACCAGCAGCGAGATCGAAAGGCTGAAGAGCGAAGTCATTGATGAATATGCATCGATGCTGATTCCTTACGAGGTAGGGCATGCCACTCCAGCGTCTCTGCTGATCGAGACCGCTCCTGCCAGTGGTCTGGGCAGTGTGGAACTGAATTCCGATGCGGTTTTCTTCGTCGGCACAGGCAACTATGGTTTTACCCCGCTGCTCAAGAGCCGTCTGGTGGAGTTGACAGTGGAGAAAGTCAGTCGTATGGATGGCCGACGCTGGAGTGTGGATCTCCAGTTTGCACACCCTATTCAGGATCTTGCAGGCATCACCTTCTGCATTTCCAACCAGACCTATCGTGATCTGAAGATCTCTGCCGGGGGCAAGGAGATTCCTCTCGTACGTCCCTGGGAGTACAGTGAACTGCCTATGGCGTCGAATTTCTCGCTCGACAATTTCACGCTCAATCAGCAGACGGTCTTCGATCCGTCTATGACCTGCATGGATCTCTTTGCGCGTCACAATACGAATTTCTATACCATTCAATCCAATCGTAAAGAGACCCTACTCGAACAGGAAGTGACCAAACTGCGCCTGGAGTTTGAATTCATGGGCATCCCAGACAACTTCTCGTTCACTTCCAGCCAGCTTCACTTCAACACGGTAATCCTTGTCAATGCCGTACGTCAGGAAGTGAGTCTGGATAAGCAGAATCCTGTTGCGCGTGTCTCTGGCAGCACCAATTCGGGCGATGACAACCACGTTCAGTTCATGCACATGCTGCGCCCTAACAGTATCCAGCTCTATGCCCGTGAGCCGGTCACCGTGCGCCGCATCATGACCGACCGCTTCAATCAGGCCGGACTGATCAAACTGCTGACTTCGCTGATCAGCAAGCTGCAGAGCGACTTCTACGCTTTCCACTATCTGGACAACAAGAAGAGTCAATATACCCTGAATGCCCTCAAGGCACATTTGCAGAAACTGGTTGAGTTCAGCAAGCAGAAAAGCGAATACAGCATCAACGGCACCTATCTGATGGTTCGCCCTGATACTGAGGGCAGTCTGAGTGTTCCTTATCTGGTTACTAACGGCACTGCGGTCAACTCATATTTGAGCGACATGACCCGAATCACCTGCCCGCCTGTCATCGAGTCATCGTATGTCCTTCAGTTAGGCGAGGCTTTTCCGGGTACCGATGAGGTGAAGAGTAACGAAGGCGCGACAGAACTGGTCAGATATGCCATCACCTCCAACGATCGCATCGTCAC
>DCIF01000133.1:0-7123 GCA_002315795.1 Bacteroidales bacterium UBA1733 | reverse complement strand
CACCAGTTGGCCAAGCAGCCGGACTTCAACCACAATGCCTGTGGTTATGAAATCTCAGTAGAGCTGACGCTTGGCAACTCCAGCTACGTGAAGCGTAGTTTCTCTGATCGTGTGACCAAGACCGAGATCCTGCTCGAAAAGATGATGCAGGTGCGCAGTGCCAACGTTTATCCTATCAGGGTAAAGATTAGCATCGAAGAATAATCAATTAGCTCCCGCTACCCGAAATAATAAAAACTAAATCATAAATAGGAATGGAAGAAGAATTCTATGTAAACATTATATATAAGAACAAGCGCGTGAAGTTCAAGGTCGTGAACCCTGAGGCTACATTAGCCGTACTGATGAGCAACCTTCGCCATGCTACGGGTGCCGATGGCCGCCTGATCTTCGACTTCCCATCGATCGACAATACGGGTGCTCCACTCGACTATTTCTTCGGCATCGAAGATGAGAAGGTCAAGGAGATCCGCATCCTGCGTCCACGCATCGGTAAGGTAGATCAGACGCTGGGAATGTATGGTGTCAAAAATGGCGACAATCTCTATCTCGTTGCCGACCCGTTCCCAGGATGACCGGCCGTGACCGGCGTCTGCAGCATGAATATGAGGAGCTGACAGCGCGTTTCTCCGGGCGTGAAGATATCTGCGTGCGTGTCACGGGATACAATCCGGCCGGTATTCCCAACCGTTATCTGGTCGATTATCACATCCGCTGCTACTGTGGGGTCACTGAGGTAGAGCATCTGCTCGAACCCGGCTATGACAACGAACCGCTCTATGCCGATCATTTCGTGATGCAGATCGTCCTGCCCCCTACCTACCCTTCGATCGACGGCAAACCGGAGTTCGACTTCCTGACCACCGACGAGCGGCATGAGCCCATTGCTCATCCCTGGCATCCTAACATCCGATGGTTCGGCGCCATGGCAGGTCACGTCTGTCTCAACATGGCCGACACCTACACCAGCCTGGCCTGGGGGGTAGCCCGTGTGGCACAATACTTAAGATACGAATGCTATCATGCAGTCAACGAACCGCCTTACCCTGAAGATCTTCAGGTAGCACGCTGGGTGCTGGCGCATGAATAACCAATCATAAAAGAATGAAACAACTACTTACACTCTTTCTGATGCTGGCACTGCTGCCAGTGGCTGCCTGGGGCCAGGTGCCTGAGGTTGCCATCCCAGAGGCTCCTGCGCCACCTGCACCTCCTGCGCTGCCAGGAGCTCAGGAAGCGCCAAAAGAAGAGAAGAAAGAGGCAAAAGAGGAAACTGCCGAGATTCCGAAGCTCTACCTCACCCATGCCGATACGGTGACCAAGAAGCTGACCTTGCCACCCGATCGTCAGGGCCGCGAGCCTGTGGTCGAACTCCGTCTGAGCTTCAACGAGCTCAACAACACGGTGTGGGTACAGCTCACCAGCGCACGCAACATCTTCGGACTCCAGTCGAGCAACCGTTACGAGGAGGTGTTCAGCAAAGGCTATATCTTCCATTACGGTGGCAAGTTCAAGAGTGTCAACCTCCCTTACGAGGTGAACATGGACCCCAAGAACAAGCCCCGCATGAAGAAGTATGTCATGAAAGAGATCGGCAAGTATAAGAAACGCCGTTACAAGCACTATCTGCGCCCTTGGGTCAATTCTACAGACATGATGACCTCCGAGGCTCCCTGCGACATGCTGACCACTCATCTGGAGCGCGTATTCCGCGTACATCCCGGTGAAGACAGCACGTTCATCCAGTTGCGCGACCTTTTCCTGCTCGATCACAAAGGCATGTCCACCCGCTCCTATAAGAAGTTCGTAATCAACCAGCATCTCGATCTCAATCTGGAGTACAACCTCCTGTTGCGCCGCGACCCCTGCCTGGGCAAGCAGGCCGAGATCGACTCATGCACGGTGCGTCTCGCCGAACTGCGTCAGGCCCATGCTACGCTTCTGAAGGCATATCCGGCAGGCAAAGCCCTCTCGGCTGTTGATTTCGATGCGTTCTACGCAGAGCGCGACAGCCTGCTGCGCATCTATCCGATGAAAGATCAGAACGAGAAGTGCATCGATCTGCGCGAACTCAACATCAGCTACAACCTGTGCGTAGATTCTATCATTGCACACCAGCGTACCCTCAAGCAGGCTGCCATCGAGGGCGCCCTCATTAAGAGCCTGGAAGGTGCCAAGGAGCTCGATGCCATGAACCTCATGTACAAGGCACGTCAGCTCGATGAGCTCACGGGTCTCTGGCTGGTGGCCAAGACGCACACTGAGCGTCAGAACATCCGCCAGCAGTGCAGCCGCGTGATGCGCGAGGCAGAGAAACTGAAAGACGGGCGTAAGGTGGTCAACGACGAACAGCGCAATGCACTGAACACCTATGACAGAGCAATGAAATACTATTCAGAAACTGTGAAATGATCTCAATGAAAAGATTTTTCCTGATACTGGCATGTCTGTGCTTCCTGATACATCCTGCGATGGCGCAGGGTGCAGTTGAGATTGATGAAGAGGCAGCCATGGAGGAAATTGAACTCTCGAAAGAGATGATCGAGTATCTGTCCGATAAGATTGAGACATATACTGATGGTGCTGCGAGCCTGCTCGAAAGCGTAGATGGCGCGCAGATGCCCCAGCTGAATGCCATTAAGAGGTATGCCAATGCCCTCGATCTGAAGTGGGCAAACTTCTACGAATCTCAGCAGGCACTGATCGCTTCAGACGAACAGCTCATGGAGGCCGTAACCATCTATCTGGAGACTCGACAAAGGACTACCGGAGCCATTGACGCCCGTGAAAAGACGCTGACGCAGTTTGCCGACTTTGTAGCGGCTGAACGCATCATCGCACAGAACGTCAAGCCGTATGAGAAGATGTACAAGGATGCCCTGACCTATTCTCTGGTCGAGAAGACGGCACCAGAGCTTGAGAAGCTCAAGGCCAAGGATCTGATGCTGATGGAAGAACTGACGCAGCAATATACTACGGCACAGCAGGCCTATAAAGACAATAAAGTGCTGAAAAAACGCTGGGAGAAACTTGACAATAATTTCATTGACATCAAAGGACACTCTCAGCAGATACAGCAGATGGAATATAAACCATTCGTGCAGCGTATCAAAGATCACGTCATGAGTCTGGCTGCCGTGGCTATCATCGTGATGTTCTTCTCATTCATCATCATCCGCATCAAGGCGGCTCGTGATATCAAGAAAGCAGCCGAAGAAGCCAAGAAACAGCGTGATCTGCTCAATCAAAACATTCCGACTATCTGATTTATGATGAACAAACTAAAATATTTTGCTTTGCTTTTCATGGTGCTCTGTATGGCATCATGTGACAGAGATTTGCTAGACAGCGAAGAAGACTACTCTTTAGATCTCACCAAGATTACGTTCTCTGAAGACTACAAGACTTTCCAGATCAATGGTGAGCTCTTCAAGGATAGTCTGAAGTATGACCTTTGCGACTCCCTGCACACCCAGTTACGGGTCTTTGCCTGTGGCGACTTTAAGGATACCATTCCGCTCAGAGCCATCCCAAAGATCACCTCGGTCAGGAATATCGCGAGAACCGATTTCGCGAAGCTCGACATGCAGGCGCTGGTCATCGTAGACCGCACCATGGAGCAGCCGCTGGTCGATAAGGCCAGGAATGCGGTTACCCAGCTGACTCATTTCCTGAACAACAGTGACATCTATATCTCATTCCTTGACAGCCGTGGCAAGATCAGTGATACCTCCATGCTGTCTCAGGACATGCTGAGTCAGGATTTTGTCAGCTCATCGATCGACGGCAAAGACAAATACCTCTACCGCGGCATCTACGACAAGATGCTTGAAGCCACTTCGGCAGACTCTCCCTTCACCAAACAGAATCATTTTATTCTGGTCATCAGCGATGGTATCGTGTGGGACGAAGACAAGCCCTTTGACCCCGATCATTTCCTCTACCAGCAGAACCTGCTGAGCCAGGCGCAGTTAGCGGGTGAGGAGTGCCCGGTCTTCTATTCGCTGATGAACGATGAGTTCGATATGCCGCTCGATGTCAACAACACCATGAAGTCGGTCTGCGAACGCACCTCAGGTGCATGCTTTGACATCAGCGATGTCGATGTCATCCACCAGACCATCTGTACGGCGCATTACATGCCACACGTTGACTATGAGTTCAATCTTGAAAATCCGGATAAGCGTGTCTTTCGTGGTGAGCACATACATCTCTTCTTTGAGGCCATTCAGGAGGGCGAAGTTCGCATGCACACCCAGATCGACTATCAGAAGGGAAACTGGTTCGATCCGATCATCGTCAATGGTCTCAGCAAAAAAGATCTGGTCATCCGCTGCATCTGCTATGGGGTCCTGATGATTCTGCTGGCCTACCTCATACTCCAGCTGCTCGTGCCCTACATCAAGAACAAGATCTTCGAGCACAAATACATCGCCGAATATACGGGCAAGAACATGACCATTGCCGGTCGTCAGGTGCCTGAGGTCTGCTATTTCTGCAAGTCTCCGTTCCAGGAAGGCGATAAGATCGTAGGCAGTTGCGAACACGTCATGCATGAGGAGTGCTGGGAAGAGAATGGCTATCGCTGCCCGGAACACGGCATCACCTGCAAGGAAGACACACAGTATGCCAATCCGAAGAAGCGCTTCGCGCTGTCTAATGCTCCGTATTATTTAGAGTGGGTACTGGCGGCATTGGTAGCCAACATTCTCCGCTGTATCTTAGAGCATGCCATCGATAGTGTGACCGAGATGAAAATCCTGCACTTCTTCGAGAACCTCTTCCTCTCTGACGAACTGGCAGAGAAGACTTTAGACTTCTGCTTCCGCAATCCTCACGATTTCGGCGTCTATGTCATGTGCATCGTGGGTGCCATTGCCTTTATGTGCCGCCGGCATGAGCCTGTCAGGAAGCAGTGGGCCTCTATTCTCACACGCTCGCTCATCGGATTTGTCGCGGGGTATTTTATCATCTTCCTTGATATCCTGTTATGCACGCTGTTCGAAATACGCTACTACAACGATCTGGTAGGCGTCATCAGCTTTGCACTCATCCTGCTTTCCATCTACGGCATTTCCTATTTCCGCACGCCTATCCGTCTCAACCTCGATCGTCTGATGGTCGTTGGCGTAATCATCGTAGCTTCAGGCTATCTGATACTACGCAATTATTACCTCGATGCGCGCGAGCTGCTCTTCATTCTCTTTGCCATCCTCTATGTGTCTATCGCCCTGAGTGTGGCATTCGATACCCGTCGCGTATGGCACTGCTTCCTGCGTGTAGAAGGTACGATGAAGAAGATCGATATCGCTATGTTCAAGTGGTTCCTGGCCCGTCCGGAAGCAGCTGTTACCTTAGGCCGTTCGGTCGATAGCACCATCCAGATTACCTGGGATGCCAAGAACAAGATTGCTCCTCATCAGGCCGATATCCGTGAGCATCACGGCATCCTCTGCCTCTTCCCTATCGAAGAAGGCGTCTTTGATGCCAACGATGCACCTCTGCCAGCTGATAAGCCTTACAAGCTCTATCATGGCACTCGTTTCAAGATCGGTGAGATTATCTTCACCTACCTGGAGAAATATTAAGCCCTGCAGCAAGGCAGCAAATAGCAAACAGCAGCACCCCCTATCCTACAGTCTGCGGATAGGGGGTGCTGTTATTTGTTATTGAATGGGAACTTCAGATTACTTGCCCAGATCGAAGCGGTAGCCTGCGGTCAGCATGATGGTGCCAAGCTTGAAGGTATCATCCTTGTCATAGCTCTTTACAGGAATGCTGTAACGAAGATCGAACTGGAGTGGAAGTGAAGAAAGAGTGTATGAAATACCAACAGGTACAGTCAACTGGAAAGCATTTACATCGTCATCCAAATCGCGATCTGCCTTTCTATTAATAGTAGTTCCTTCAACACTAACCGAGCCTTCTGCATGGAATTTAGGAGAAATAGTCCAACCTGGCTGGATACCTGCCTTAACAGCGAACTGTCCGAAATGTAACTGAGCCAGAACTGGAATATTGATCATGTAGTGTGTACAGTATGCGTCTCCATTTGCTTTAATACCATCCGCTGATAAAGTGGAGCTTTCTGTCACTGTGCTGCCATAACCATAATCGAAACCAAGAGACAAACCGAACATATCAGTTGCTTTATAGGTTGCCTCAACACCGGCAACACCTGTAATATAGCCACTGAACGTATCAAAGATCTTCTCAGAAGCAATAGCGTAGCCAAAACCGATGTGTGGGGTGAGCGAAATGCCACCTACTGGCTGCTGTGCATAAGATGACAGAGCAGCAATTGCCATTACGGCACTCAAAATAAACTTTTTCATACTTAATAAAAAAAAGAATTGATAGTATATAAATAGGTTGAATAATTTTGCTGAATACCTTAAATTCTGGCTGCAAAGATAGACATAAAGATCGAAAAGAGCGTTACAAAACGAAAAAACAGCAAAAAAAAATTAATTTTTGCTGTTTTGTAACAGTTATTTGTGAAATTTATTAACTTTACATGCCAAAATAAACGAAGAAACTTTTATTTCTTTTTCGCCTTCCCACGCTCATCTACGATCTTAGCGCCGGGGAACTTAGATGAATCATACTTCAGCGAAGCGGCATCAGAGAAAGGAGCGAGGTTCTTATAAGAGTACGAAAGAATGGTGATGATACTCTTCTTGATCTTCATACTCTTCACCTTGTAGTTATTCGCATCGATGATGAAAATCATTTTATTACCATCTGCGTCAAACGTGATCTCGTAACCCTCTTTGGTCTTTTCCATTTTTAGCTTTTTCGTATCTAAAGGATTGTCAGGCAAAGAATCCACAGCGAATGCCTGGACCATAGCAATAGGCATCAGCAGCATCGCGCAAGCATCTTTTTCGGTCGAGATGGTGACAGTATTTTTCTTTTTCTCATATTCATAGATGGTCGAGTCGTTTATATAAGTGATATCCTCGCCGTCTTTGGTGCGCATCATCTTATCTGCATACTCAAAATATACATCGTCACCAAAGCCGACCATCTTGACGGTTGCCGTACCTTTCAGTCCCTTTTTGAGATCGACCGCTTTAGCCGATTTCTGCATTACCTCCAAAACCGACAGCTGAGCACTTGC
>DCIF01000076.1:519-9152 GCA_002315795.1 Bacteroidales bacterium UBA1733 | reverse complement strand
ATATAAATGAGCTGCTACGCCGAGGCATAGATGTCTCAGCGGTCTATGATGGGACAATCATCAAGTTTGCCAAAGCAGTAGAACTTGATCAAACAGGCACCAGACTTGTTATAAAAGAAAATTAATTATATCGGCACATTTATCCGTCTGCTCTGGATATGTGTGCCGTTTCTCATTATTTATAATATATTTATTGCTACCCATAAAATGAAATTCATAGACATTAGCTCATAAAAACAGGTATCAGACACGCATTGTTGCATGCAAAAATTGCTGCATTAGGCAAAACTTACTATCTTTGTGCTGAAAAAACAAAACCATGGCGACCTCCGTTGTTATCATACAACAGCAAATTACCTTCTAACAATGAAACAGATCATCACCCACCTTACAGATAACGATCTCTACACTTTCAGCTGCCAGTACTATATCATGCAGCAGTACCCGAGAGCAGAGGTCGAATATACATTCTATGACCGTAACAAGACCAGCTACCCACAGGGCTTCGACAAGCTGCTGCAGGAACAGGTGGATTATATGGCAGATGTTGTCATTACCGATGATGAGATCCGTTTCATGACAGAGAAGCTGCAATGGCTCCCTCTCTGGTATTTCACCTTCCTTAGAGGCTATCGCTTCAACCCAGGCGAAGTGGCCATCAGTCAGGATGCAGAGGGCCACCTCAGTATCACTATTCATGGCAAGTGGTTCTCGACCATCATGTGGGAGATGCCGCTGCTTTCGTGCATCTCAGAGCTGAGACACATGCTCAACGGAGATACAGAACGTTATGATGTCGAGGCTGAGCGTAAGAAAGCCATTGCCAAGAGTGAGAAGATCTTCGGTGCAGGTCTGGTGTTCGGCGACATGGGTACACGCCGTCGTTTCACCTACGATCACCAGAAGATGGTGCTCGAAGCCATGAAGCAGGTTTATACCTCTCAGAAATGGCCTGGTACTTTCACCGGCACCAGCAACGTATGGTTTGCCATGGAACTTGGGTTGAATCCGTTGGGTACGATGTCTCACCAGCTGATCTCGTTCGAGGAGAATGTCAGCGGAGTCTTCGAGTGCAACTACAATGTGATGAAGAAGTTCAGCGATGTCTATGACGGCAACAACGGCATCTATCTCTATGACTGCTTCGGTGACGATGTCTTCTTCAAGAACCTCTCCAAGCGCATGGCCATGATGTACAGCGGCTTCCGCGTGGATAGCGGCAATGAGGAGGAGCAGACGGAGAAGATTATCGAGAAGTATCATCAGCTCGGTATCGACCCTGCCACCAAACAGGTGGTTTACAGCAATGGCCTCGATGTGGATCGTTGTATCGCCATCCATGAGTATTGCAAAGGACGTGTCAAGGACTCGTATGGCGTAGGTACGCAGATCACCTGTGACGTGAATAATGCCCAGCCATCGAACATCGTCATCAAGCTCACCAAGTGCCGTATTACAGAGATGCGAGAATGGCATGACTGCATCAAGCTCTCGTGTGACAAGGGTAAGACCCTGGGCAACGAGGCCAAGTGTAACTATATACTCTCACTTATAGGATAAACGACTATGAACAGAAAACTCTTTATCGTCGATCCTCAGAACGGATTCATGGATGACGGCTCATTGCCAGTGGCTGGTTCTCATGCCAGGATGGAGGCTTTGGGTAAGTACCTTGACTCCCTTCCATTGGATTATTATGATCATATCACCGTCAGCCTTGACTGGCATCCGTTGACCCACTGCTCGTTTGCTGCACAGGGAGGACCTTGGCCGGAGCACTGTGTTGCCTTTACCGAAGGGGCACTCGTCACACCTGAGGTCATGCAGCCATTACTGCGATGGATGAAAGCCGACAAGGTGGATTTCATCACTAAAGGCAGGGATAAGGAAACAGAAGAATATTCTGCGCTTGACAACGAAGACAATGCTGATTGCATCCGCAAGACCCAGTCAGATACAGACATTCTAGATGTCTGTGGCGTTGTCGGAACGGTATGCGTTCAGAATACATTGAAAGGATTACTCGATCATGAAGTGATAGCAGCAGAACGGATTCAGGTCCTTGCTGCTTATACTGCTCAGTTTGATGAAGCTGGAGAAGAATCCTTCCTGAATTGGGTCAAAGAACGAGGAATGATCGTCAAATAAGAAAGACGCATGAAAAAGCCCCTTTTCCTTTCTTTAATTATTCTTCTGACATCCGCTTTTGCACACGCACAAGGTGATCAGATCAAGCGTGCCATCGTGCAGCAGGTAGAGACCTATCCGGCATCCACGCTTAAGGACATCTATAAGAACTTCTTTCAGGATGCTTTCGGCCCTGGCCATCTGATGAGCAATGCACCTGATGCAGAGCAACGTATGCGCAATTATCTCGAACAAGAGTGCGAAGAGGCGAAGAATGATCCTAATCCCTGCCCCGATTACGAACTGACAGGCAGTCACGGGAGGTTCTATCGTGTCAACCTTTCGGTCATCAACGATGGCAGAGTGCCACTGAATACCTTCCTGAAGGCGTTTATGAAGAGCGCAACGCAGTTCTCGCTCCCCAAGGTCGATGACTGGAAAAAGGAATGGATCAACATCGAGCAAAGCGTTCTGGAACTCGGTTACCGGTTTCCAGAGCAGTCGCAGGATTCAGCAGCTATCATGAGCATCTTGAATCAGGGACAGTATGCCTCGCATCATAGTGCGGCATATAATGAGGCCTACCATCCGCACTACAGACTTATCGAAAAGTCTATCTTTGAGGAGGAGCTTCTTCCTCTGCTTGAGTTTGACATCTACTTGATGATTGGCCAATCAAACTGTGCTGGGCGTGGTTACATGATCGAGAGTGACACCACCGATATCATCCCTGGTGTCTGGCTCCTCAATGCGGAAGGAAAACCAGAACCCGCTAAGGCTCCCTTCAACCGATATAGTAATATCCGAAAGGACATCTCGATGCAGATGATCGGTCCTGCTGTTGGCTTTGCTCCAGTCATGCACGAGAAAACGGGTCGCAACATACTGATTATCCAGAATGCCAAAGGTGGTAGCGGACTTGGAGAATGGCAGGACAAAGATCCTGAGGCAATCACTTTACTCGACTCCACCCTCATGCGAGCTGTTCCAGCCCTCAAATACGGAAAGTTGAAAGGTATCGTCTGGCATCAAGGAGAGACTGACACTTCCAACAGTTTAGCCCTCCCACATCGTGTAATCGGGCGCAAAAAACATCAGATGCGCTTGGGTTACGTTATGTATGTGTACCCTTTCTGCGATATGATCAAGCGACTCCGCTCCGCCATGGGTGCAGGAACTGAAGTCCCTGTCATCGTCGGCGAACTCGGCCAGTGGGAATGGGAGAAGAAGGAGCTTATTGATACGTTTAATGACGTGGTCCTTCCGGGACTTACGAGTTTTATCCCCAACTGCCACAAAGTAGAGAGCGACGGATTGGAATGTCGATCGACGGATCACAGCGACCCGCATTTCAGTCGAGAATCAAATATCGAATTAGGCCGACGTTATGCCGACGCCATGACCAAGGCGCTTGCCATATCGTCAAAAGAGTAATTATGAAGCTCAAAAAGAAAATGAACGCCATACTCATACTGGTTCTGTCAATAGCCATCATCGTGCCTGTAGTCTTCAGTCAGCCCTGTTTCGGACGCAACCCAAAAGGACAGCGATTGGAGAGAGTCAAACAGTCGCCTTTTTACAAGGACGGACAGTTCCAGAATGAGGACATCACGGTATTGATGACCGGCAAGAGCAGTTTCTGGGATATGATTACTGGAAGGAAGAAGAGCAAACGTCTGATTCCCAAGGAAGGCGAAGTGACAGTCATCAAGAATGATCTCAAGCAACTGCCCAAGGATAAGGACTTGTATGTCTGGTTCGGACACAGTTCGTTCCTTCTGCAACTGAGCGGCAAGACCATTCTTGTGGATCCGGTCTTTATTGCATTCTCTCCTGTTCGTTTCATCGGCAAAGCTTTTCCTGGCACTGACATCTACAAGCCTGAAGATATGCCAGACACTATCGACTATCTGGTCATCTCTCATGATCACTATGATCATCTTGACCATAAGACTGTAGTCGCATTGAAAGATAGGGTAAGGAAAGTAGTATGCCCTTTGGGTGTAGGAGAGAATTTTGAACACTGGGGATATACAAAGGAGCAGATCATTGAGCTTGACTGCAACGAAAACTATGCAGAAGACGTTGTCTTCCGCTGTCTTCCTACCCGACATTTCTCAGGACGCAGTTTGAAACGTAACACAACACAGCGAGCTACCTGGCTCATCGAGACACCGAAACGAAAGGTCTTCTATTCTGGAGACGGTGGCTATGGTGTGCGATACAAACGTTTTGGCAACCAGTTCCCAGATATTGATCTGGCCATTATGGAAAATGGACAGTATGATGTCAACTGGAGAAACATTCATACGATGCCCGAAGAACTTGGCCAGGAGGTCAGCGAACTCAAGCCAAAACGCTTCGTCACTGTTCATCATTCCAAGGTGGCACTTGCCAACCATGCTTGGGATGAACCCAGGCAGAATGAGCGCAAGGCAGCAGAAGAAAGTGGCATACCGCTCATCGTCTGCAGTATCGGTGAGATTGTAGAACTGTGATCAGCAATAATACACAAATATAATTTTTATAATAATGAATAAGCTTTTTACTTTTGCAGCATCAGCAATGCTGGTGTTTTTTACCGCTTGTAGTGGTAATAAGGATACAAACGAATCTGTTGAGACAACACCTCAGACAGCCTCTCTGGCAAGTGTTTCAGGCATTCCTTATAGCGAAACTACCGTCAATAAGAAAGAGGGCAAGAACGTGCTTGTCATCAGTTCAAGCCCTCGCCGTGGTGGCAATACCGATCTTCTGGCCGATGCTTTTGTGCGTGGTGCGCAGGAAGCTGGAGGCAATGTCGAGAAGGTCTTTCTCGCAGATCTGAATCTTGAATTCCTCACAGAAGACGGTGCGAACAAGCCTCTTGACGTTCCACGAGACAACGAGACAGGGCAGTTGGTCGAGAAGTTCCTTGCTGCAGATGTCCTGTGCATGGCTTCTCCTACTTACTATATGAATGTCAACGATCGCATGAAGACCTTCATCGACGCGACCTTCCTTGCATGGGGCGACGAGCGTATGGGTAATAAGGAATATTACTATATCACCGCCTGTGCCCAGAATTCTGACGAGACAGCAGAGTGGTGTCTCAATGGTTTCCGCGGCTTTGTGATGTGTATGCCAAATCCTACCGAGCGTGGCTATGTCCGTGCTATCGCTATGGGACGTGCAGGTGCAGTTGCCGGAACTCCTTACATTGAACAGGCATATCAGTTGGGATTAAGCATCAACAAATAATCCATCGATAAATTGACTCATACATTCAGCATGGAAGAGGATGTATGAGCCAATAATTTGTTTTAATAATGGCTAAATAGAGAAAGTTTAATTGTTTCAAAAAAGCGACCCGAAGGCCGCTTCTCAATAAAGGAAGGGAGGCTTATGCCTCCTTTTCCTGTTCCTTGGCAGTCTCTGGCTTGTCCTTCGCCAGATATACCTTAGTTGTCACGAGGACAAGGTGGTTACGCTTGGCTCCAGTCTCGGCATCTGTCCATTCTTCAGGTCTGAAGAATCCTTCGAGAGTGACACGATTGCCTTTCTTCAGGAGCTCGAAGGACTTGCTGTCAGCTGACTTACGCCAGATCTCTGTCTGCAAGAAAGCAGAGGTGTATGTAGTTGACTCGCCATTCTTCTGGCCATGACTTACTGCGAGTGAAAAACGAGCCACTGCTGCATTTTCGAAACTGCGGATCTCAGCGTCCTTGCCAATGAATCCTGTTACCTGAAAGTTGTTCTCAATCTGCTTCATAATAGTAATTTTTAAGTAGTTAAACATTTTTGAATTTTTATACTGCCCTACCGAGTGTCAGACGTGGGGTGACCAAGGTGTTCTCGAAAGAATACGCAACATTACCATGTCGGAAGATTCTTGCCGGGGTTCATTGGACATTGCTTCATGCATTCCCCGAAAATCATTCATGATTAAGCTGGCACCGAAATTTGCAGTAGAAAAACCAAAAGTGTAACGGTCACTGAAATTATATGAAGCAGTGAAGAGACAAAAGGTAAGGTTTCACAAAGAAGCTAATAGATCAATGTCAAGATGCAGTAGTGCCAATACTCGCACATGGCAATGGAGACAACTACATCAACTACTTGCAGACAGAGAAGTAAGCAAGTTTGCAAGTCTTATGAAGAAAGTGCAGTCTCAGAAGGAGACTAATGAGAAGAGCCAGAAGGCAACAACAAAGAACAGCCTTGTCAACCCAAGGTTATGCGAATATAGGACAATAGATTAAGGAACTGGGAATAAAGGAGATACCTTCTTATTGATTGTAGGAAATGAATTCATCGCAGACAATCTCTACTGAGCAACACTGAATTTTGCTCAAAAAAGAAAATAAAAATGAAAATACGCAGATGCACTGACTTACGCAAAGATTGCGTGAGTAACTGGGTCTATTTGTTTGCCGTTAGGGATGTCGGGATCAACGACTCCGTTCTGATTCCCTTTATGGAGTTTGTCGATTATGCCTCTGGCAGCGCACAGGCTTACAACTCTTGTGGCGGTTCCAACGGATGTGCCGATCAGTTGACGAACTGGGATGGTACGAAGAAACGCGGGTTGGAATCAATCCACAAAAAGAATGGTGGCTTGTCTTTGTAAAATATTATAAGCAAGATATATTGAGAAATTCACTTAAAGAGAAAAGAGGGCTCACTTCAAAGTAAAGTGAAACCCTCTTTTCGAGTAAAAACCTAGGTTGTAATGGTCTATAAAGCGTATTTTTTGCCTTATTTTTTTATCGATATGACTTTACTGGCACTCCATGAGTGTTTTTGACCTCTTTCATCACAAAGATACTATGGAAGTAGCCCACACTGTCGATGTTGCCTAAAGTAGTACGCATGAACTCCTGATATGATTCCATATCGCGAGTTTGGATCTTGAGCGTGAAGTCATATTCGCCACTAGTATTATAGCACTCAGTGATCTCTTCGATGCCTTGGATCGCCTCCATAAAGTCATCCATCAGCACTTGCGAATGTTGTTTTAGTCGCATGTTACAAAGCACCGTAATGCCATTTCCAACCTTACGGGCATCCAGAATGGCGTGATAGCCCAGAATGAAACCCTCACGTTCGAGGCGCTTCTGGCGGTCAAAGGCAGGTGAGGTCGAAAGGTTAATGCGCGAAGCAAGTTCTTTGGCTGTCAAAGTCGAGTCCTTTTGGAGTATGCGCAAAATCTGTCTATCAGTAGCGTCCAAATCTTCGTATTTCATTATTTTGGCAGGATATTTTACTGTGAATTAATATAATTGCGGGGCAAAGATAGTATATTTTTCTAAATTTACCAAATATTGTTGCAATAATCAGTACAAAAACGATACCTTTGCGGCACAATTAAACAATTTGATAAAACATACATATCATGACAAAAGTTATTCGAGGTATTCAAGTTCCACAGCGTGCCGATTTTGTAGGCAGTTTCCTGCGTCCATCCGATCTTTCGAGCAGCAATGCCGAGCAGTATATCAAAGAGGTAGTCGATCGACAGAAGGAGTTAGGTTTCCAGGTCTTCACCGACGGAGAGTTCAACCGCACCTTCTGGCATCTGGACTTCTTCTGGGGCTTTGGCGGAGTGGCCCATGAGCAGGGAGGCGACGTGACCTTCAACGGCGAGACAGCTCGTCTTGACAAGGTCTATCTGGTCAGCAAACTCTTCGCACAACCCCATCCCTTCATACAGGCCTTCCGTAGGGTCCAGCAGCATGAAGATGCCAACAGCATCGCCAAGCTTACCATCCCATCGCCGGCACAGTTCTTCCAGCAGCTCACCATCCCACAGAACTTCCTGAGCACCCGATCCTTCTACACCTCGCTCGACGATCTCATCGCAGACATCGCCAAGGTCTATCAGGACTTCATCCGTCAGTTCTACGAAGCCGGAGGACGTTATCTCCAGCTCGATGACTGCACCTGGGGCGCTATTGTCGGCGAAGCAGCCGCACAGCGTTATGCCCGATTGAGCCCCAATCTGGACGATGTCAAAGAGCAGTTGCTCAAGGTCAACAACCTTGCGCTCGAAGGCCGTCCGCAGGATCTCGTGGTAGCCTCACACATCTGCCGAGGCAACTATCACAGCACATGGTTCAGTAGCGGAGCCTACGATTCGGTCGCCGACTGGGTCTTTGCCCGTGAGAATGTTGATGTGCTCTATCTGGAGTATGACGACGAACGTTCAGGAGGTTTCGAGCCATTGGCCAAGGTCAGCACCGACAAGCATGTCGTCCTCGGTTTCATCACCACCAAGCGTCCCGAACTGGAAGACAAACAGCAGGTTATAGCTCGTATCCATGAAGCTGCCAAGTATATTCCTCTCGACCGTCTCTCCCTCTCACCCCAGTGTGGTTTTGCCTCTTGTGCCATTGGTAACAAGCTAACACCCGATGAACAATGGTCCAAATTACGTCTCGTCAGAGAAATAGTACAGGAGGTCTGGGGGTAGATATCATGTTCACCTTTATTGAGAACTGCATGTTGCAAAAGGCATCACTTTTTGT
>DCIF01000076.1:0-457 GCA_002315795.1 Bacteroidales bacterium UBA1733 | reverse complement strand
AAATATGCTTCTGTTACACAAAAAATGAGGCTATCTTTGCGGCCGAAAAAAACTATTTTTTTGTGTAATTTATGGAATATACAGCAACAGAAGCTGTCGCAACCGGCAGCAATGAGATGGCCTGGATTATCTGGGCTCTTATCGGAGGTATTATCCTCCTTAGTTTTGGGGTATCTGCATTCGAGAAGGTTCGTCGGTACAATCGGAATCATCATTTCATCTCTTGGGAAAAGAATCCCAAGATCCTCGACGAATGGTATGTCAGTCATATGGACGTCAAAGAGGAGGACGACGAGGATGATGACGATTTCTACACGTTCTTTTAATTATATTAATGTATACGAAGACGGTTGAAAATGGATACGCACAATCACCTCAAAGCATTGGCTACATTCATGGCATCATACGCTACAGCCATGCTGTCGGCAGGAGCTACCACCAGCCGCATAGAACGTTG
>DCIF01000068.1 GCA_002315795.1 Bacteroidales bacterium UBA1733 | reverse complement strand
AAATCTTTTTGATCACTTACTTATTATAAAAAAAAGAATTATATTTGCGATTGCAAATTGCTAAAACATAGCATGCTGCAGTAAAAGGTCCCCTCTCCATGCGAATTTCACGTTTTTTTTGTTCTTCATTTACTTTTTTGTGCCTTTGTCACCAGTAATATAAACAAAACTAATAATCATGAAGAAGATTCTATTTCTTTTTGCGGCATTCGTTGTCACGATGAGCATGAATGTGCAGAGCCTGAAGGCTTATTCCGTTTACGATGTGAACCAGGATGACAAGGAAAGCATTGCTGACGTGACGAAGGTGGTGAACCAGGTGAAGGCAGCTGCAGCCACGGACAAGACGGTGGTTGATACTGAGGCTCTGTTGCAGGTGCTGACAAAGCTGAGCACCGACATTGCTGCCATCAAGGCTAAGTTGTGCATCAGTGACGACCCAGCCCCAGCCCCAGAGCCATCATCCAGTAACCTTCTTCCTGGTACATTCACAGTTG
This sequence comes from Bacteroidales bacterium UBA1733, assembly GCA_002315795.1. Next base: position 10,219 of record DCIF01000068.1, on the reverse strand, counting down.
CCGAAGGAAAGACCGTACAGTTCACCAAGGCTAACCTCTACTGGGATGGTAGCGCCTTCAAGTTCGAGGTTAACCAGACGGATGGTTTGAACACCACGTCAGCAGGTGCTACATGGGACCCTAAGCACGTAAGCCATTTCTATTGGACCAAGACAGCTGCAGCCTCTTATGCAGAGTCATATAGCTATGGTACCAATTCAACCAGTGATGTGCCTTTCTTCGCAGAGAGCAAGGGTGGTCTGACTGTCGAAGGCGCCTCGGACCTCTTTGCCTTGAGTAGAGATGAGTACTCCTACCTCATCAGCAGTCGCACCAATGCCTCAAGCCTCAGAAAGTATGGTGTATCTGTATCCAACAACGGAACCACCTACACCAACTGCCTCATTATAGCTCCTGATGGGGTCACGGGTACTTTGCAGTCCTCATACACCCTCGCAGAAGTGAATACTCTAGGCTTGGTTTGTCTGCCCGCTGCTGGCCTCCGCGGTGGCTCCAGCTTCGGCTATGGGGGTAGTGACGGCTACTGTTGGTCGTCGACGTCTGGCTCCGGCAGTTCGGACGACGCCTACTACCTGGACTTCTACTCATACTTTGTCTACGCGAGTAACGACTTCGGCCGCTTCTACGGTCGAAGTCTGCGCCTCGTTGCTTTGCCTCAGTAACTTTTGCTTCCAAGCCGAAGCCAAATGAAACCAAAGGCAAATTATGATGTGCGCATTGTAGCCGCCTCCCAAGAGGCGTGTGGAAATGTGCGCATCATCAATTGCCGCTGAGATTTCCATAACAATATAAAATATTAACCAAATGCCAACCCTTAAAGAAGTAATAGACAAGAATGAAAACTGGTCGTTTGGCAACAACCAAACGACCAGTTTCTTATTTATATAAGTATCGGCGGACACTGCGCTTTGGAGTCTTTTCGAATTCTTCGTCTCGCAGTTCGAAGGATGAGAGCGCAGCAAATCGAGGCAGGAGTTCGTTGGTGCGCTTGCGGTAGTAGTCGAGTTTGCCGAGGATGATGTCGCGAGTGAAAGCTTTTTCCTTCATGGTCTTTTCCGACATGTAGACAAGAGCCACGAGTTTGTCTTCACGCTGCACGACAATACATTCGTCGAAGCTGGTGTGAGTGAGGATGATATCTTCAATCTCTTCCGGATAGATGTTCTGCCCGTTTGCACCAAGCAGCATGCTCTTCTTGCGACCGCGGATATAAACGAAGCCATGTTTGTCCATGGTGGCAAGGTCGCCCGTGTGAAGCCATCCTCTTGAGTCGATGGCCTCGTCGGTCTCTTCCTGATTCTTAAAGTATCCCAGCATGACATTCGTGCCTCGTACGAGAATCTCTCCTTCTTTGTTCTCTGGATCGTGGCTGTCAATCTTCACCTCCATGCGGTTGATGGCACGTCCGCACGATCCGAGAGGGAAAGTCTTGAAGTCCTCATAGCAGATGAGAGGACCGCACTCGGTCATACCGTAACCGATGGTGTAAGGGAACTTGATCTTGTGCAGGAATTCCTCAACTTCGCGACTCATGGCTGCTCCGCCAATCACGGCTCCATGTATGTTGCCGCCAAAAGCTTTGATGAGTTTCTTGCGGATCTGTGCAAAGACTATGTTTCTCAATCCCGGAACCCGAAGCATGTTGCGCATCTTTGGTGTGCGAAGCATTGGGAATACCTTGCTTGTGACAATCTTCTCTATAACCAGAGGCACGCATACCAGCATGATAGGCTTGACCTCGGCGAATGCAGTCAGTACTATCTTTGGACTTGGTATCTTTGTGAGGAAATGGATATGTGCTCCTACGCATGTGCCAAACATATATTCAAATGCGAATCCAAGCATGTGGCTCATTGGGAGGAGTGGGAGGATGTCACAACGGTTTGGCACTCTGAGATATTCATCAACAAACAGAGCATTTGACCATAGCGAACGGTATGGGAGCATGACTCCCTTTGAATGTCCGGTGCTGCCGCTAGTGTAGCTGATGATGGCAAGATCGTCTGGAAACTCGCGGAAGAATTTGACCTGTGACGAACGGAGTGTCGCGAACTCATCGAGCGCTGGGAGGGCAGTACCGTCGTTCATCGAGAAGTTGGTAATGTCCATTCCGTTAGGGAAGTGCTCCGTCAGCTTCTGACCGCTGATCATGAGTTTGGATTCGGAGTGAGTGTAGATGTTCTGTATCTGTTCAATACTGAAGTCGGGAAGAATAGGCACACCGACTGCACCATAAGTGAGTATGGCCATCATGGATATGGCCCAGCGACTGCTGTTCTTGTCGCAGAGTGCAACCTTGTCGCCAGGCTGGATGCCCAACTGCTTGAAGATGGCATGCAGACGCATCATGTTGCGGTATGCGTCGGCATAGGTGTAGCTGGTGTCGGTTCCGTAGTCGGAGTATGCTGGGTGATCCCAGTTCTTCTGAAATGAAGTCTCGAGCAGTTCCATGAGGGATTTGCTCTTCAGACGTAAATCTTTCATTTTGTCTTATTTATATAGGTAGCGGCGTATGCTGCGCTTTGGTGTCTTTTCAAACTCCTGCTCTTGGAGTTCGTAGGAAGAGATATTTGCAAATCGAGGGAGCGCAGCATTGACCTCACGCTTGTACTGGTCGAGCGATGCTGCAACAGTCTCGCGAGTAAGTTCGTGCTTCTGAAGTTCCTGATCGGACACATAGACTAGAGCCACGAGTTTTTCACCACGCTGCACTACTACCGTCTCCTCAAATGGGGCGTTGGAGAGGATTACATCCTCAATCTCCTCAGGGTAGATGTTCTGGCCGTTGGCGCCGAGAAGCATTGTCTTCTTGCGGCCACGGATGAAGATGTTGCCTTCGCGGTCCATGGTGCCAAGGTCGCCGGTGTGAAGCCATCCTTCGCTATCGATGGCCAGCTCTGTCTCTTCCGGATTCTTATAGTAGCCGAGCATGACATTAGCACCTCGAGCAAGAATTTCGCCCGGAAGATTTTCAGGATCTGCGCTGTCGATCCTTATCTCCATGCGTGGGGCAGCCTTACCACAGGAGTTCTTGGCAAAGTGATGCCAGTCTTCATAACCAAGTATCGGACCACACTCTGTCATACCATAGCCTACGGTGTAAGGGAACTTGATGAGACGAAGGAACTCTTCGACCTCCTTGCTGAATGCCGCGCCGCCGATGATGACTTCGTAGAATTCGCCACCGAAGGCATTGATAAGATTTTCGCGCACCTTCTTGTAAAGATAACGATTGAGGAGTGGCATGCGGAGCAACATACGCATCTTTGGAGTGCGTAGCATAGGAAATACCTTGCCTGTGATGATCTTCTCGATGATGAGAGGCACAGCGATGACGATGGCTGGTTTGACCTCGCCAAAAGCCTTTGTCACAATGGCTGGGCTTGGACTCTTGGTGAGGAAATGCACATGGCATCCGCAGCAGAACTCGTAGATGAAGTCGAATGAGAAACCATACATGTGAGCCATAGGGAGGATCGCCATGGTCTTGCAGCCGCGTGGCAGACCTAACACTTCGTCGGCAAACTTCACGTTTGACCAGATAGACCGGTATGGCAGCATTACGCCTTTTGATCGGCCGGTGCTACCACTTGTGTAACTCATGAGACAAAGGTCGTCGGTGTTCTCGCGAAAGTATGATACGTTGGCAGCAGTGAGATCGCTGTTGTCGTAGTCAGCAATACTGCGACTGCCATCGGCCATTTTCCACTCCACGATGTCAAGTATAGGTGATACAGTCTGAATATCTGCACGTCCTATCATGAGTTTTGACTCTGAATGCTCGAAGATGTTTTGGATCTGTTCGGCGTTGAAATCTGGAAGGATAGGCACGGCTACAGCCCCGTATGTGAGTACAGACATGAAACTGACTGCCCAGTTGCTGCTGTTCTTGTCGCAGAGGGCAATCTTGTCGCCTGGCTGAATGCCCAGGTCTTTATAGAGTTGGTGTAGGGATGCAATCTTCTTTGCTACATCACAGTATGAGTAGGTGAGGTTTGTACCATAGTCGGTATAGGCAGGTGAGTTCCAATTTCTCCTAATCGTTCTTTCCACAAGATCAAGAAGGGAAGTGTCTGTCTCTCTAAATTGTCTTATCTTTACTTTCATAATAGTTGCGCATTTCTCTTCATTGTGTGCAAAATTACGACAAGTTTTTAAGAATTCAAAATATTTTCAAAAAAAACGCTCAAAACTTTGTCTTATTGTGACAAAAAGACTAATTTTGCACCCATGAAGGCAATTAAACTTATATTATTAGGTGTAATACTGAGTCTCGGTGTTCACGCTCAATCTACCGTAGGCGTTTATAATGTAATGGATTTCGGTGCCAAGGGCGACGGAGTTGCAGATGATGCAAAAGCCATTCAAAAGGCCATTAATGAGGCATCTGCTCATTGCGGGCAGGTACTCTTACCTACTGACCGTACATTTTTGTCGTCTCCTATAGAGTTAAAGTCAAATGTTGACTTCCATCTTGAGGAAAATGCAGTGTTGATAGCCAACCCAGATGAGAAAGCATATAAAATGAGTGCCTTTGGCGATAATATCGGTGAAGGAATGCTTTGGATCTATGCCAACAATGCTGAGAATCTTGTGATTTCGGGCAGAGGGGCTATCGATGGCAATGGTATCGCTTTCATGGGAGAAGAGATCGTGGATTCGTATGTGCTGAAGGATCTGCCTACCATTGACTACACGACAAGCGTGGGTGAACAGCGTACGTCGGTGTTTGATCCGCGTCCACACCTTCTTACACTCTTTGGGTGTCAGAATGTGGAGATAAAGGATGTAACCATCAGAAATGGTGCCTATTGGACGGTGCATCTCGTTGGTTGTCTTGATGCCAATATCCACGACATGTCCCTTCTCAATAACTTGAAAATCAGAAACGGTGATGGCATCGACCTTGACCATACACAGAATGTGCTGATCAAGAACTGCTTGATCACGAGCGGTGATGATTGTGTGTGCCTGAAAAACAGGCGCGAGTACTCAGAAGGTTATATGCAGGCTTTCCCATATATAGCCAAAGGTGGTATTGCGATGAGAAGTCAGAAGTGTGGTAATATACGTGTTGAGAACTGCCGGATGACTTCCAGATCTTGTTCTATCAAGATCGGCTCGGAAAATATGGATAGCATCAGCAATGTGGTATTTGACAACTGCCATATCACCGCTTCAAACCGAGGACTTGGCATACAGAACCGTGATGAAGGAACGGTGACTAACGTTGTTTTCCAGAACATGACAGTCGAGTGTCAGCTTTGGACTGATGTGTGGTGGGGAAAGGCGGAGCCGATATACGTGACCAGTTATCCTCGTGCAGTCGGCAATCATAAGGATGCAGGCTGGCGTTTCCCAAAGGGCGCTAAGGAAGGCAGATGCGGCGAGGTTAGCAATATCGTGTTCCGTAATATCAGATGCATAAGTGAGAATGGATGCTTTGTCGGTGGTGATGAGTATGGTAAGGTGAATAACATCGTGTTTGAGAATGTCAATCTCAACCTTAAGCGCATCACGGATTTCCCTCTTGGAGTTTATGACCGTCGACCATGTCTTGGAGAAGGATTTGTGAAGGGTAAGACTCATGCACTGGTTGTGGATAATGCGAATGTGATAGGTGCAGAAACGATAGGTGTGACTTTTGATAATAATTTTCCGAAGGATTCATACGGAGAAAAAATATATTTGTACAAATGATAAACGTAGGTGATAAAGTCCGCTTTCTCAATGATGTGGGAGGTGGTATAGTAAAATCGATCAAGCCTGGCGGTATGGCTATGGTGGAGGATGAGGACGGTTTTGAAATTCCTTGTCTTGTGGATGATTTGGTGGCAATTGTTACTAATGAACATAATGTAGACATACATAAGTTTGACCGGTGGCATAAGAACGACAAACCAAGCGGCAGTCCTGTGGTGTCGAAGGAGGGCGCTACAGCCAAGCCGGCTATGGTGAATGGCAGGGAGTATCTCTCGTCTAAAACCCCTGCTGCAACGGTTGCCGATGAGGTTGATGAAAATCTGGAGGCAAGAGTCGTACGCCTTGAAATGCAACTCGCAAAGCTTGAGGCTCGCCTTGAGCGCCTGGAGGATAATAAGGCTGCTAAGGAAAAGGAGAAGATTCAGGCCAAGCAGATGAGAAAGGCTCAGAAGGACGACCTCGTGGAGGTTGACCTTCATGCGCATGAAGTGCTTGAGACTACATCCGGCATGCAGCCTGCAGACATTAAGAACTACCAGATTGGAATCTTCAACCGTACGATGCAGGAGCATCTGAAGGAGAAGGGACGCAAAATCGTGTTCATCCATGGTAAAGGTGATGGTGTGCTTCGCAAGGCTATCATCGACGAACTGAAATATAGGTATAAGAGTTGTGAGTACCAGGATGCATCATTCCAGCAGTATGGCTTTGGTGCTACAATGGTGATAATTCATTGATTTTCCCCAAAAAAACGATTGAATATGAAACGTGAATCATTCAAAATGTTCCTGAAACCAGGATGTAAAGATGAATACAAGCGTCGCCATGCTAATCTCTTTCCAGAGTTGAAGGCATTGCTGTCAGAGAGTGGTGTACGCAACTATAGTATCTATCTGGATGAGGATACCAACATACTGTATGCATACCAAGAACTTGAAGGCGATGGCGGAAGTCAGAATCTTGGCGGAACTGAGATCTGCCAGAAGTGGTGGGCATATATGGCTGACATCATGGAAACAAATCCGGACAATAGTCCTATCAGCATTCCTTTGCCTGAGATGTTCCACATGGATTGACGTGGGACACAACTTACACATTATATATTTAAAGGAACACGATAATTAACTTATAACTCAATGATCTATTCTTATTGCGGACATTCTGGTGTCCAATTACCAAAACTCTCGCTTGGTCTGTGGCATAACTTTGGATCTGTCGACGATTTCTCAGTAGCCACACAGATGGTGCTTCGTGCGTTCGATAAGGGCATTTGCCATTTTGATCTTGCAAACAACTATGGGCCTGTACCTGGAAGCGCTGAGAGCAATTTCGGAAGAATACTGAAGAACAATCTCTCTGCTCATCGTGATGAAATGTTTATCTCAAGTAAGGCTGGTCATGATATGTGGCCAGGTGTGTATGGCGATGGCTCTTCAAGAAAGAATATAATAGCATCGTGCGATCAGAGTTTGAAGCGAATGGGACTCGAATATGTGGATATATTCTATAGCCACCGTTATGATGGTGTCACTCCTATCGAAGAGACGATGGAAGCTCTTATTCAGCTTGTGCGTCAGGGGAAGGCATTGTATGTTGGTATTTCAAAGTATCCTCCTCTTCTTCAGCAGAAGTGCTATGATATTCTTCGCGAAGCTCATGTACCTTGCCTTTTGTCGCAGTATCGTTGTTCGATGTTTGATCCAAAAGCTCAGCGTGAGAATTTCCAGATTGCTGCTGATAATGGTTCGGGAATCATCTGTTTCTCTCCACTTGCCCAGGGACTTCTGACAGGAAAATACGATAATGGCGTACCTGAAGGCAGTCGTGCGGCGCGATCCACTGGTTTCCTCCAGACGTCACAAGTGACTCCAGAGCGTGTTGAGGCTGTCAAAAAACTTGCGTTGATAGCAAAGGAACGTGGGCAGTCGATGGCTCAGATGGCTTTGGCGTGGGTATTGAACGACAAGAGAGTCACTTCTCTCATCATTGGCACATCTTCCGTGGGCCAGTTGGATGATAATCTGAAGACTTTGGAGCATCTGGATTTTACTGAAGAAGAGTTGAAGCGTATAGATGCCATAATCAATGACCCAACAATCTGGTTTTAAATAAGGAAGGAATACGACATTTTGCAATCTTTTGTTGCTAAAAATGTAAGTTTTTAACTGTTACGGGCTCATAAACCTTTAAAATATTTCGCTAAATCGTTAATTTTTAGCGAAATATTTTGTGTTTAAACAAATTTGACGTAATTTTGCACCCCGTTGGGAAAATCCCAACACATTTTTATAACACTTTTTAATTAATAATTTACTAAAAAAGAATTAGAATGATCATCGTTCCTGTAAAAGAAGGTGAGAACATTGAGCGCGCGCTCAAGAAGTTCAAGAGAAAGTCTGAAAAGACTGGCGTTATCAAGGAAGTACGTAACCGCAAGCAGTTCAACAAGCCATCTGTTGTAAAGCGCATCAAGATGCAGCACGCTGTTTACGTAAACAAGCTTCACCTCAACGAGGAATAAGCCATTGCATTCAGCAGTCGCACTTTTTGTCATTATGACGTTAAATAGTGCGAAAAAACGTATCAAATTAGAAGTTTTTTAGCAACAAATTTGGTCGTTGATAAAAAAAGCTCTATATTAGTCGCACATTTTAAGAATGGCGATGAAATAATGGAACAGTGGATAGATTCTTTTATAGAATATCTGAGGTCAGAGCGTAATTATTCACAGAGGACGCTGGAGAGTTATTCGGCAGATTTGGTGGATTGTCAGAAGTTCTTGCAGGGATTGGATGCGGAGGTTGACTGGAAGTCACTTGATGCTTCTACCATAAGGGAATGGATGATTTATATGCTCGATGCACAGTCGTATTCTTCCGCCACAGTCAACCGACACTTGAGCGCGTTGAGGAGTTTCTACCGATATCTCCGTAAAATGGGGTGGGTGGAGATAAGCCCGACAACCAAGATCGAGGGACCCAAGAAGAAAAAGGCTCTGCCGGTCTTCGTCAAGGAAAACGATATGGATCGCCTTTTCGACATCATGTCAGAGGATGAGTCGTTTGCCGGTGTCAGAAACAGACTGATAATAATGATGTTCTATGAAACGGGAATCCGAAGAACTGAGATGCTGAACTTGAAGGTTGGCGATGTTGACCTTCCTGCCAAGCAGATCAAGGTTCTTGGAAAGCGTAACAAAGAGCGCATCATCCCGTTTGGAAAAGAATTGGAAGATGAAATCTGCAGATATTTGAGTCTGCGAAGTCAGGTGCTAAAAGATGTGTGTCCGCCTTCTGGTGACTCTTCCATGCAATCGGACACGCACGTTTCAAATGCTCTGTTCATCTCCGAAAAAGGTGCCTCGATCACAAACTCTCAGTTGGGTGATGTGGTCAAGAAGAACCTTTCGCTTGTTACCAACCAAGCTAAGCGCACACCGCATGTATTGCGGCACTCATTTGCTACAGCCATGCTGAACAATGAAGCTGACTTGGGATCCATTCAGAAGTTGCTGGGACACGCAAGTCTTGCTACGACTGAGGTTTATACGCATCTGTCATTCGAAGAATTAAAGAATGCTTATAAGAATGCGCACCCGCGCAAGTAGTATAAACTTAAAATAAAGTGACTATGGAGATTTTTGTAAAGGCGATTAAGTTTGATGCAACAGATAAGTTGCAGGAGTTCATCCAGAAGAAGGTTAGTAAGCTGGAAAAGTTTTGTGACAATATAAGAAAGGTAGAGGTGTCACTTAAAGTCGTGAAGCCAGAATCTGCTCAGAACAAGGAAGCTGCCATCACAGTTATGCTCCCTGGAGAAGAGCTGAGAGCTGATAAAGTTTGCGACACATTTGAGGAAGCAATTCAAGAATCTATTGCCGCTTTAGAGCGTCAATTAGCTAAATACAAAGAAAAATAAGCGTATTTTTGAAAAAAAACACGAAAAACTTTTTGTGTTTAAAAAAATATGCCTAAATTTGCAGCCGTTTCGCGTGGAGTCATCTGCGCGAACGGCTCTAAAGACTCTTTCATACGATTAGAATAGAGCGAATTATCGCCCTCTTATTTTGTGAAACGAGTTCAAGGAACCTCCACGCTGTTATAGCTCAGCGGTAGAGCACTTCCTTGGTAAGGAAGAGGTCCCGAGTTCAAGTCTCGGTAACAGCTCATTGAAAGATTGAATGAAGTAAAGTTAATCGACTATACATTTTAAACAATAAAGAATATTATTAAGCTATGGCAAAAGAAAAATTCGAGCGTACCAAACCTCATGTAAACATTGGTACAATTGGTCACGTTGACCACGGTAAGACTACACTTACAGCAGCTATCACTACAGTACTCGCTAAGGCAGGTCTTTCAGAAGTAAAGTCTTTCGATCAGATCGATAACGCACCTGAAGAGAAGGAGCGTGGTATCACTATCAACACTGCACACGTTGAGTACCAGACTGCTAACCGTCACTACGCACACGTTGACTGTCCTGGACACGCTGACTACGTAAAGAACATGGTTAC
>DCIF01000120.1:8585-9131 GCA_002315795.1 Bacteroidales bacterium UBA1733 | reverse complement strand
GACTTTCCAGCTCGATAAGCCTTTCCTGGTAATGGCTACTCAGAACCCTATTGAGCAGGAGGGTACCTATCCGCTTCCTGAAGCACAGTGTGACCGTTTTATGCTCAAGGTAAAGATCGACTATCCTAAGAAGGAAGAGGAGATGAAGATCGTGGCTAGTCACCTCGCTGGTTTCAAGTCTGACGTTAAACCAGTGATGAGTGTGGCTGAGATTATCGATGCTCGTAAAGTAGTTAAGCAGGTCTATATCGATGAGAAGATTCAGAAATATATCGTTGACATTGTCTTTGCAACCCGCTATCCTGAGATGTATGGCATGGAGAACATGAAGGATATGATCGCTTATGGCGCTTCTCCTCGTGCTTCTATCAATCTGGCGCTTGCAGCTCGCGCTTACGCATTCCTGAAGCGTCGTGGCTACGTGATTCCTGAGGACGTACGTGCTATCTGTCCAGACGTAATGCGCCACCGTATCGGTCTCTCTTACGAGGCTGAGGCAAACAATCTGACCGCTGAGGAGGTCGTTGCAGAGATTCTCAATAAGGT
>DCIF01000120.1:858-8538 GCA_002315795.1 Bacteroidales bacterium UBA1733 | reverse complement strand
AGTGAGGAATTAGGAGTTGACACTCACTCTGAGTAATGATTGCAAAACAAATGGTAAGCCAAAAACTCCTCACTCCTAACTGAAAGATTATGGAAACAACAGATTTAATCAAGAAGGTAAGGCAGATAGAGATCAAAAGCCGAGGCTTGAGCGCTAATATCTTTGCAGGTTCGTATAAGACAGCGTTCAAGGGTCACGGTATGTCGTTTGCTGAGGTACGTGAGTACCAGTATGGCGATGATGTGCGTGACATCGACTGGAATGTGACTGCCCGTCAGAACAAGCCTCATATCAAAATCTTTGAAGAGGAGCGAGAACTGACGATTATGCTTCTGATTGACGTCAGTGGAAGCCGTGAGTTCGGTACAACCAGTCAGACCAAGCAGGAGCAGATTACACAGATCGCTGCTACGCTGGCCATGTCTGGTATCCAGAACAACGATAAGATCGGTGTGATCTTCTTCAGTGACCGTATCGAGAAATACATTCCGCCACAGAAGGGAAAGAAGCATGTGCTGGCAATCATCAGCGAGATGTTGCGGTTCCAACCCGTACAGCGTGGTACGGACATTGGTAAGGCTATCCAGTATATCAGCAACGCGCAGAAGAAGCGTTGCACTACTTTCGTGATTAGTGATTTCTTCGATGCCAAGCCTTATCAGCAGTCCTTGCAGATTGCCAATTCTAAGCACGATGTGGTGGCTATTCAGGTTTACGATCCTCGTGAGCAGGAGTTGCCAGATGTGGGTTTGCTCAAGGTGCGAGATGCAGAATCTGGTCAGGAACGTTGGGTAGATACCAGTAATCGTAAGGTGAGAAATACCTATGCAAAGTGGTGGAAGGAAATGTACTCTCAGATGCAGGATGCTTTCATGCGCTCTCGTGTAGATAGTGTTTCTATTCGTACTGATGAGGATTTCGTTCCAGCTCTCTTATCGCTTTTCCAGCGTCGTAGCTAATAATTATCGTATGACATCATTCAATAAATATATCACTGTCTTTTTGACCGCTTTCCTGTTGCACTTTGCTGCGGGATCTGCTCTGTGGGCTCAGCAGCCTACGGTCAGCGTGCAGATGGATAGTACTTATGTCACTTTCGGATGTCCGATGACTTTCCATCTTGAGGCCGTCGTGCCAGACGGTCAGCAGATCCTCTTTCCACAGGATGTACTGCGTCAGGGAGGCATTGTGGCATTCGATGACTCTGCTCAGTATCTGCTCGAGCTCGATGACTTTGAGCCACCGCGTGTTGATACGGTCAAGACAGAGAATGGACTGACCACACTCCACGAGGATCTTACAGTGTATGCTTTCGATTCGGCTACTCTTTTCATTCCTCCTTTTGAGTTTGTGACATCGTCTGGAGATACTCTTCGCACCAATTCTTTGGCGTTGAAGGTATTTGTTCCTTTTGAGAGCGTTGAGGTCGATCCTCAGAAGTTCGCAGGGTTCAAGGATGTGGAAGATCCGGAATTCGTATTGCTCGACTATATCTGGTACTTCCTCTGGCCACTCATCATCCTGGTCATTCTTGTGGCAGCATGGTTCGGATATCGCTACTATCAGCGACATAAGAGCAATGCTCCGGTTGAAGCTCCGAAGGTGAAACCTCTGCCAGCTCATGTGCTGGCTATGCAGGCGCTCGATTCGTTAGCTGTGAAGAAACTCTGGCAGAATGGTCATGAGAAGCAGTTCCATACAGAGTTAACCGATATCCTGCGCCAGTATATCGAGCAGCGTTTTACGGTGCCAGCTATGGAGAAGACCAGTGATGAGATCCTGGAGGAACTCTATGAGTTGGCTGAGAGCCAGAAGGCTTCGCTGACCAATCTTAAACAAATCCTGTCGATTGCCGATCTTGTTAAGTTCGCTAAGTATCAGCCTCTGGCCGACGAGAACCAGCTCTCGTTTATGAATGCCAAGATGTTTGTTGAGCAGACTAAGAAGATTGAGATCGAGGAGACCGTCTCTGAGGACGATGAGTCAAATGAGAATATCTAAGTATTAGAAATGATGCAATTTGCCAATCCGGGATATTTATTCCTGCTTATATTATTACTGCCAGCCATTGCATGGTATATCTGGAAGCAGTCGGTAGCGCAAGCCTCATTGCAGGTTTCTACTACCAGTCCGTTTCAGAAATTGCCACGTTCATGGAAGGAATATCTACGTCATATTAACTTTGCGTTGCTATGTGGTGCCTTTGCCCTCATCATTGTAGTGCTGGCTCGTCCGCAGAGCAGTGACAGCTGGAGCCAGTCGAATACTGAGGGTATTGATATCGTGCTCTCGCTCGACGTTTCGAACTCCATGCAGTACGAGGACTTCCGTCCTAACCGACTTGAAGCATCGAAAGATGTGGCTTCTAAGTTCGTCGCTGGCCGTCCGAATGATAACATCGGTCTGGTGCTTTTCGGCAAGGAATCCTACACTATGTGTCCTATGACCAGCGATCATGCGGTGGTAGGAAACATGATCAATTCTGTAGATTTCGACCTCATTGATGGCGGTAGTACCGCTATTGGTGACGGCTTGGTTACTGCGGTGAACCGTATCCGCAATGGTCAGGCCAAGAGCAAAGTGATCATTCTGCTGACCGATGGTACGAACAACTCTGGCGACGTTTCTCCTAAAGATGCCGCTCAGGTGGCCAAGGTCATGGGAGTGCGCCTCTATACCATTGGTGTCGGTTCCAAAGGAGAGTTTGAGAGCACTGTAGGTTACGATCCTTTCGGTCGTCCTGTGCGTCAGAAGATCCGCGCAGATATTGATGAGGAGACGCTCAAGGCAATGGCTCAGTTGACTGGTGGTCGCTATTTCCGTGCTACAGACAAGTCTTCGTTGGCCGATATCTTTGACGAGATTGACCAGATGGAGAAGACCAAGATGTCTGTCCGCGAGTTTTCGCACAAGGAGGAGGAGTATCTTCCATTCGCGCTGTTGGCACTCGCACTTCTGTTGATTCACGTATTATTGAGAAATACCGTATTAAGGAATATTCCATAACGTATGGACAATTTTCGTTTTGCAAATCCCCAACTCTTGTGGCTCCTGCTGCTGGTAGTAGCGCTGGTCGTTCTTTTCATTGCCAGTCGCTTAGCCAGCAAGAAAGCGCTCAAGCGTTTCGGTAACATAGCTCTCCTCCGTCCGCTGATGCCTGGCGTCAGTGATGGCAAGCTGCGTCTGAAGTTCACACTACAGATGCTGGCACTCGTCTGCCTGATCCTTGCTGTAGCAAGACCTCAGTTCGGCAGCAAGCTGCAGACCGTAAAGAAAGAAGGTATCGAGGTGATGGTTTGCCTGGATATCAGTAACTCTATGTTGGCCGAAGATATTGCGCCAAACCGTCTGGAGCGTGCCAAGCGCATGCTCAGTCGTCTGCTTGACCAGATGGATAATGACCAGGTCGGACTCATCGTTTTTGCTGGTGAAGCTTATACACAGCTTCCAATTACCAATGACTTCGTGTCGGCTAAGATGTTCCTTTCGAGCATCGATCCACGCATGGTCAGCTTGCAGGGTACAGCTATCGGTGCTGCCATCAATCTGGCTGTCCGCTCTTTCACTCCAAGTGAGACCAGCGAGAAAGCGATTGTGCTGATCACCGATGGTGAAAACCACGAGGACGATGCTACTGGAGCTGCTACAGCGGCTTTACAGAAGGGCATCCATACCCACGTCATCGGTATCGGTTCTACTCAGGGAGCTCTGCTGCCAGACGACAGTGGCCGTGCTGGTTCTTATCGCAAGGATGAGTCTGGTAATCCTGTCACCACTCGCCTTGATGAGCAGATGGCCAGCGACATTGCAGCTGCCGGCCAGGGTGTCTATGCCCATGCAGACAACGGTAATGGTGCCATTCAGAATGTAAGCGATGCACTGCAGTCATTGCAGAAGTCTGAACTTGAGAGTCATGTCTATGCGGCTTATGATGACAAGTTCCAGTTCTTCGTATGGCTGGCATTCTTCTTCTTATTCATCGATCTCTTTGTCCTCGATAAGGCCAATGCCATCCTTTCAAAGATTCAGCTCTTCGAGCGTAAGTAATATATGATATGAAAAAGATTAGTCTATTATTCCTTTTCATCCTTTTAGCAACCACAGGTTTTGCTCAGCGTAAGGTGCGTCAGGCTACTCGCGAGGGCAATGACCTCTTCCATAAGGAGGATTTCCTGAATGCTGAGATTCAGTATCGTAAAGCATTGGAAATGGCTCCAAATGATTCATTGGCAACCTATAATCTCGGCAATGCGCTGATCCGTCAGCAGCAGGAAGAGAAAGCCAAAGAGTCGCTGCAACAGTTTGTCAATGCAGCTTCTGCTGCTCAGAAAGGTGGCAACAGAGCGTTGGCTTCAAAGGCCTATTTCAATGCTGGAGATGTCTGCATGTCAGCGCAGCAGTATCAGGAGGCCGTTCAGTTTTTCAAGCGTTCGCTGCGTAACAATCCGCTCGATGATGAGGCTCGCTATAACCTCTTCCTGGCACAGAAGCTCCTGCAGCAACAGCAGGATCAGAACCAGGATGAGAACAAGGACGATCAGCAGCAACAGCAGCAGAATCAGGACCAGCAGCAGAACCAGGATCAGCAGAAAGATCAGAATAAAGATCAGCAGCAGGAACCTCCTCAGCAGGATCAGCAGAATCAGGACCAGCAGCAGGATCAGCAGCAACAGCCTCAGCAGGGTCAGATGTCTCAGGAACAGGCTCAGGCCATCCTGAATGCCAACAACCGTGATGAGCAACAGACTCAGGAGAAGGTCCAGCAGCAACAGATGCAGCAGATGCAGCGTCGTAAGACATCAAAAGATTGGTAATAAAAGTAATATATGCGCAAACTACTTTCATTTATTCTCTCAGTTCTCACAGTCGTGACAGCTTGGGCCGACGTTACCTTTAAGGCAACAGCTCCGAGCGCCGTGGCTGTGGGACAGCAGTTCCGTGTAGAATATACGGCCAATGCACGTGCCAACAATATCAGTGTCGATCTGGAGAACTGTGGCTTTGAGGTGCTATATGGACCTTCTAACAGTTCTTCGTCGAGCACTACGATTGTCAATGGTCAGGTAACGTCTGAGATTCGTACCACTTTCTCCTATGTCCTGATGGCACAGAAGGAGGGTACGTTTACTCTGCCGGCTGCCACATGTAAGGCTGATGGACAGAGCGTTACCTCTAATGGTTTGACCATCAAGGTGCTCCCTGCCGATTCTCCTGCTGATGCAGGTGGCAGTAACCAGTCTTCCCGTGCTCAGTCAGAGGGAACTCAGTCGGGTAATGCCAAGTTCAACAAGAATGACTACCATCTGGTTCTCGACCTGAGCAAGACTTCAGCTTATGAGGGTGAGGCTGTCGTGGCTACGCTGAAACTCTATTGGCGTAATACGCAGATGGGTAATCCTACCGATGTCAAACTTCCTGACTTCGAAGGTTTTACCGTGCAGGATATGGATAACAGCACGGCTCAGGCCACCCTGGAGCATTATCAGGGAGCCAACTACCAGATGTATCCGCTGGCCAAGTGGCTGTTGTTCCCTTCTCGCAGTGGTGAGATTACGATTCCAGCTTCTTCGCTCAAGGCTAATGTGCAGGTGGTTACTACACGTCGCAGTGGCGGTTTCTTCGATTGGCCGATGGAATATACGCAGAATGTTGAAGTACCTTTGCAGAGTGCTCCACGCAAGCTTACTGTCAAGAGCCTTCCTGCTGGTAAGCCAGCAACGTATATGAATGCTGTCGGCGATTATAAGGTGAAGGCCGAGCTTACTTCCAATAAAGTGAAGACCAACGATGCCGTGATTTATCGCATCACCATCGAAGGACTTGGCAACATCAAATATGCGCGTGAGCCAGAACCTGAATTCCCTTCTGATTTTGAAGTATTTGACCCTAAGGTCGATATCGATGCACACGCCACCGCCTCTGGCATGCAAGGTAAGAAGGTCATTGAATATACGGTCATCCCACGCCACGCTGGTAATTTTACCATTCCTGCCATAGAGTACAGTTATTTCGACACCAAGAGCAATCAGTTTAAGACCATTACTACTTCAGCTTTCAATCTAGAGGTTGAGAAGGGAGCAGACGACGGCTCTTCTTCTGGCGCGGCCATTGACTTCACTGGTGCCAACCAGGAGCGACTCAAAGTGCTTGGTAATGACATTCGTTATCTGCATCAGGTGAATGCAGGAAGTCTGGATAAGGATGAAGATCCATTCTATGGCAGCACAGGTTACTGGCTTTTCTATCTCTTGCCATTCCTCGGAGCTTTGGCTGGTGCTATTGCAGGTCGTCGTCAGATCAAACTCAATGCCGACATTGCAGGTAAGCGTACCCGTAAGGCTGGCAAGGTGGCAGAGAAGCGTCTGCGTGAGGCCAATGCTGCTTTGAAGGCCAATGATGAGACCAATTTCTACGAGGCAGTTCATAAGGCGATGTTGGGATATGTAGGTGATAAGCTCCGCATCCAGCTCAGCGATCTGAACATTGATAATATTCAGCAGACACTCAGCGAACATAAGGTTACTGAAGCTACGATTACCATCGTGAAGGAGGTCCTTGAGACTTGTCAGTTTGCGCGCTATGCTCCTTCGCATGATGCACATGCCATGGACGATCTGTATAAGAAGGCTTCAGATACACTCGATAAACTGGAGTCGGAGATCAAGGCGTAGTTGTGGAATGTTTAATGTTGAATGTTTAATGTTGAATGACAAATGAAGAATTGTTATAAGATATTGACCCTTTTGGCACTTCTGTTCACGGCCATTGTTCCTAAGGCCAATGCACAGCAGGATCTGCTTGATCTGGCTGCTACACAGTATGATAGTGCTCATTATCAGACTACGATCGATGCTTACGAACAGGTGCTGAATGCCTACGGAGCCAATCCGGCGCTCTATTACAACCTTGGTGGTACTTATTATAAAATGAAGAATTACCCCAAGGCCATCCTCAACTATGAGCGTTGCCTTCTGTTTGATCCTTCAAATACGGATGCTGCTTCAAACCTTGAACTGGCACAGATGCAGTGTGTGGACAAGATTGAGGCCATTGAGCCGATTATCTTCGTCACCTGGAGCAATGCCATCCGTGACTGGTTCTCTTGTGACACTTGGGGATGGATGGCCATCATTACTTTCCTTCTGTTCTTAGGAGGTTGTGGCCTTTATTTCTTCGGCCGAAAGACTTTCCTGCGCAAAAGTGGTTTCTATGGCGGACTCATTTGCGTAGTCCTCTGCTTTATCTTTAACTTCTATGCTGGTCAGCAGCAGGATCGCATCCAGCAGCGTGACTATGCCATTGTCATGACGCCGTCTGTCATCGTCCGTAGTTCTCCAGCAGAGAGTGGTACTCAGCTCTTTACCATCCATGAAGGTCTCAAGGTCAAGGTGCGTAGCACTCTGTCTGGCTGGTCAGAGATCGAACTCTCTGACGGCAATGTAGGTTGGATGCCTTCTGAAGGTCTTGAAGTAATCTAAGTGAAAGTATGAAAGAGATCCCAATGCGAAGAATTCTGTTTCTTTTAGTGGTGATAGCATTATCACTGCAGAGTGCAAGCGCTATCAGGAAAACGAAGAGAAAGAATGCAAAGCAAACTATAGAAGTTGCTCAGCAGAAAGACTATACGGTGATAGTCTCTTTAGATGGGTTCCGCTGGGATTATTCAGAGATGTATCGCAC
>DCIF01000120.1:0-758 GCA_002315795.1 Bacteroidales bacterium UBA1733 | reverse complement strand
GGTCTGGTGCCCGATCATCATGGTATCATTGCCAACAAGTTCTACCATCATGAACGCCAGCAGTGGTTCAGTCTTTCTGATCTCTCGACCAAGTTCGATGGTACTTTCTATGGTGGTGAACCGATCTGGGTAACTGCACATAACCAGGGTTTGCGTACAGGCATCATCTATTGGCCAGGTTCTGATACAGAAATCAAGGGTGTCCGTCCTGATGTATATCATAAATTCATTAACGGACAGACACTTACCTTTGAGGAGCGCTTGGATGAGGTAGAACGGTTGCTCACTCTACCTGAGACTGAACGACCAGATCTGGTGATGCTGTATTTTGACGAACCCGATCATGAAGGTCACTTCTCAAATCCGTATTCTGCCAAGACTCGTGCCACGATAGAACGCATGGATAGCCTGATGTCTGCACTTTATACTATCATACAGCGACTGCCTATTGCAGATCGTATCAATCTGATAATCACTGCTGATCATGGTATGACGCCCACCTCTCCAGATCGGCTGGTACGTATTTCTGAGTATCTGAAACCAGAGTGGATAGAGCGCTATGACTATTCTCTGCCAACGCATATTGAAGCCGTTCCTGGTTGTGAAGACAGTATTCTGATGGTACTGAAAGACGTGCCGCACATCCGTGCGTGGAAGCGAGGAGAGGTCCCTGCTTATTTGCAGTTTGGCAATAATCCTAATTGTGGCGACATTATCGTCAATCCGGATCTTGGCTGGGTGATTGGCGATGTCTATGC
>DCIF01000112.1:10996-13420 GCA_002315795.1 Bacteroidales bacterium UBA1733 | reverse complement strand
AGAACGAGTGCACTACCTGTCTCCGCTTGTCTTGCCTCTTATTTCGTGATCAGAAATCCCAAATGGGCAATCTATATCTGGGTGTCAAGTATTTTTTTGTCCTTGGTCGCAGGTGGCTTCTTCCAAGGGTTATTTGCTTTTTTAGGTGCACAGGATGCTCGAGCGGCTTCATATTCAGCGATATCTGATATGTCACAATTTTCCCATTCCGGTTTTCGTTATGATTTTATTCTTTATAGTTCTGTTCCAGTCATACTGACTTATTATGTGGTGGTCAAGAGGCAGATTCAGGATCGTACATTTAATATTCTTGCTACTACATATATTTTGACCAACACAATATTTGTGTTGGTGAATAGTATGGCATTCAGTAATCGAGTGGCTTACCTTTCCTGGTTCCTTTATCCCATTGTTATCGCTTACGCACTAATCAGATTGCATATCTGGGAAGACCAGGATAAAAAATCTGCGATGTTCCTGATTGGTCATGCTTCGTTTACTATCATTATGATGCTACTTGGAAAACTTTAATTGTTATGATACCGAAGATTATTCATTACTGTTGGTTCGGTGGTAATCCACTGCCAAAGTCAGCATTGAAATGCATTGAAAGTTGGCGCAAGTTCTTCCCGGACTATGAGATCAAGGAGTGGAATGAGAGCAATTTCGATGTGAATATGATGGCATACACGCGTGAAGCGTATGAAGCTAAGAAATATGCATACGTTAGCGATGTGGCTCGTTTCTTCATTCTATATCACGAGGGTGGTTTGTACTTTGATACCGATGTAGAAGTTGTTGCTCCTTTTGATGATATCCTTAAGAAGGGAGCCTTCATGGGCATTGAGATCCCTGCAGACGAGAATATAAAACAACCAAGTGTTAATCCAGGTCTTGGATTGGGAGTAGAGGCTAATCATCCATTCTTTGAGAAAATGTTGAAGCATTATGAGAAGTCTCATTTTGTGGATGAGAAAGGTGTGCAGATGGATGGAACCGTGGTGGCACACACAACGGATATGCTCAAGGAACAAGGTCTCAAATCGACGAATGCAATTCAGCAGGTAGAAGGGATCTGGATCTACCCGATGGATTATTTCAATCCGCTGGAAGATGCTACTGGAATCTTGAGAAAGACAAAGAATACCCGCAGCATTCATTGGTACTCGAAGACCTGGTTGGATAAGCCGATGTGGTATTTCCGCATTACTCGGCTCATCCATCGCTTCTTTGGTGTGAATGCACTTGCTCGTTTCCGCTAAATGAACCCAAAAGCTACGGTCAGACAATCTAATTTTGAGCTCCTTCGTATCCTATGCATGCTGGGAGTGGTGACGGGGCATGTCTTGCTCTTTCTTTATCAAGATCAGATACATTCGCAGGATTGGTCTTTGACGAATCAGTGTCGCGTATTTCTACTTAATGCATGTGCCGTAGCTGTGAACTGTTTCGTGATGATCAGTGGCTACTTTACTATACGGTTCAGCTGGAGTAGAGTGCTTCGATTTGTTACATTGTGTCTCTGGTATGCCATTCTTGTCTATCTGGTCTTTGGCGGTAGTCGGCTGCAGATGATCTTTCCTGTCAGTGAGACGGGTCTTTGGTTCGTTCCTTGCTATCTGGCTCTGATGCTGATTTCTCCACTGCTGAATGCTGGCCTTGATTCTTTGAAGCAGAAAGAACTACGAATGGCCGTAAGCCTGATTCTATTCACAGATGTCTATTTGGGATATTGGCATCAATGTGAGGGTATTGGAGTGGATGGCTATGGCATTTTTCATCTGATCACGATGTATTGCCTGGGCAATCTGGTGGCACGAGAGAACCTGCAGCTTCGTCATGCGGGTATCTGGGTGATTGTTTGTCTGTTCGTTATGACGATCCTTCATGCACTGAAAATGGTGTGGAGCCCCATTGCGGTTCTCTATTCTCTTCATTATAATGCACCGCTGTTGGTGTTGGCTTCTGTCTTTGTATTCCTTTGGGCAAAAGGTCTGAAGATTCAGTCAAAGGCAATTAACTGGGTGGCTGCATCGGTTTTCTCTGTGTATCTGGTGTTTTCAAATCCGTCGGTCGTTCCTGTCTTCCATGATTGGCAGCATTATGCAAAGACAGTTTCAGCTTCTTCTTCTTTGCTAACACCGGTATATCTTGCGGGATTGATTCTTCTTTGTTTCTGCTCATGCATCTTGATCGATAAGCTGCGTATCTGGGTGTTCAACATTGTTGAGAACTTATGTCTGCACCACTGATCACCATTGCCATGCCTGTGTATAGTGCAGAAGCTACGGTCGCTGAAGCCATTGATTCTGTGCTTAAACAGACGTTCGCTGATTTCGAACTGCTGATTGTGGATGATGGTTCGAAAGACGAGACGCTCAAAGTGGTGAAGCTTTACTCTGATCCGCGAATCGTACTCATTTC
>DCIF01000112.1:10281-10873 GCA_002315795.1 Bacteroidales bacterium UBA1733 | reverse complement strand
GCTTTTCTGCGTTTGCACACGGAGGCGGATGTGGTGGGAAGTAAAGCGGTGACTTTTAGTGATAAATTAGGAGTGATTATTGGGGAATTAAAAGTTAGTCGTGTAGAGTCTGGATTTGCGAAAGTGGATCGACTGACGCATCCGACGGTTATGGGAAAAACAGAATGGTTCCGAAAGCATCGGTATAATGAGAAATACTCGGGATGTGAGGATTATGAGCTATGGCTCAGAGTAAGAAATGAAGCTACATTGCTTGAGATGCAGGAGCCATTGTTGTATTATCGTGAAAGAATGCGGTATAATGTGAGCCGTGTGTGGTGCGAGCGGTTTACTGGTCTAAGATTAATCTGGCAAGAGCGCCAGTTGTTCGGTTCATTATGGAATGTGGTTGCTCAAACGCTGAATAACATGGGTGTGATGCTGGCCGTGCCAGTGATTCATCTCCTGCATTTGGACAAACTGGTGATCTCAAGAAGAGTCAGATGACCTATTCTATTGCTATACGTACATTAGGTACTGCTGGATATCGTTTCAAGCAGGAATTACAGTCCATCGCGGCTCAGACCTTGCAGCCGGAGCGTGTCATCGTGTA
>DCIF01000112.1:8009-10206 GCA_002315795.1 Bacteroidales bacterium UBA1733 | reverse complement strand
GGGATGGTAGCGCAGAGAGCATTGCCATACAACGAGATTGCCAGTGACTATGTACTGCTGCTTGATGATGACATGATTCTGGCTCCTGATGTGGCTGAGAAGATGTTGGAGGCCGCAGAGAAGCAGCATGCAGACTGCGTGGGTGCCGACAGCTATCATCATTATGCACGTACATTAGGCGGTAAGGCTTACGACTTTATCACAAACCTGATTGTATCACATGGCAGTAAGAGTCCTTGGGCTTTCCGTATTCAGAGAAACGGTTCTTTCAGCTATAATAGTCATCCGAAGCCAGGTTATTATGATTCACAGTATATTGCTGGAGCTGTACAGCTATGGAAGCGCGAGGTTCTGACTTCCATCCGTCTGGAGGATGAACTCTGGCTCGACCGTTATGTCTTTGCCTACAGTGACGATATGCTTGAGACCTATAAGCTTCATGTCAACGGTTATAAGCTGGGAATCCTCTTTGGTCTGGATGTCGTGCATCTGGATGCCGGTGCCGGAAGCCGTTCGTACAGAGCCTCTTCAAAACAGTTCTTTGTGCGCGAAGCTTCACTCTTCTGTCTTTGGTGGCGCATGATCTATGAGCCTTCGCAAGGTGTTGAGAAGATCCTTTGTGTCCTGGCTTTCTTCTTCAAATGGCTCTGGCTCCTGTTGGTGCATCTGATCTGTGGCTTGATCAAGTTTAATATCAGTATTCCTTATTATTATGTGCTGGGTTCGGCCAATGCTTGGAAGTTCCTCCATTCTGAGGAATATCGTAAAATCGGAAGTTACAAATTATGCTGTATAAATTAGCTCATCTATTGCGCGACCACATGGGGTGGCTCTGGGAAGTGGCGGAGGGGATCAACTCTGCGGCTTTCTCTTTGAGATACCGTCGTAAGCTGAAGCGTGTGGCTCATGTGCTGGAGAAAAACAGTACGGAGAGGGTGCGCCTGCGTGAGGCTCAGGTGTCCGATGCGGAGGCGCTGGCTCTTTTCTTTACGAAGCAACCCGAGGAGGATTTCGAGTTCTTCCGTCCGCATGGCTTTGACATTGCTGCACTGACCATATTGCTGAAACGTACCTCATTTCTGATGTTCGTAGCTGAGATGGATGGGGAGATTGTGGGATATTTCTTCCTGCGTTCGTTCGTACATGGACAGGCCTACCTCGGGAAGATGGTGGATCATGCGCACCAGGGACAGGGCATTGGAAAGATGATGTGCAAGGCGTCTATGGACGTGGCAACGACGCTGGGTGTCAGGATGTTTGAATCGATCAATCGGCAGAACATGGCCTCTATGCGCTCTACTGGCGCGGTGCTGAAACAGGTGGTTCTGCGGGAGTTGGATCATGGAGACTTGCTCATTGAGGATCTTCCGTTGGATGATCTTCGTTAAAGTGAGGAATTAGAAGTGAGGAATTTGAGTTACGCGAATTTACTGATAAGATATGAAATGGATATTTGATCGAACGATGGCGTTGATTGGATTGCTGCTTTTGTGGCCTGTTTTGGTGGTGGTAGCGATTCTGATCAAGATTAAGATGCCGGGTGGTCCTGCAATCTTCAAACAGAAGAGGGTAGGTCTGCATGGCGAATTGTTCACGATGTATAAGTTCCGCTCGATGGCCGTGAATCATGGCGGCAGTAGTGTGAGCGTGGCAGGAGAGAGTCGCATCACACCTCTTGGCGCTAAGTTACGTAGATATAAACTCGATGAGTTGCCAGAACTCTGGAATGTTTTTATTGGCGATATGAGTTTCGTGGGTCCGCGTCCGGATGTGCCAGGTTATGCCGATAAACTGGAGGGAGAGGACCGACTGGTGCTGGAGTTGCGCCCTGGTATTACTGGGCCGGCCACGTTAAAATATAGGAATGAAGAGGAACTGCTGGCTGCGGTTGATGATCCGCAGAAATATAACGATGAAGTGATTTACCCAGATAAGGTGCGAATCAATCTGGAGTATTACAAGAATCAGTCTTTAGCACTGGATATTAAGTATATTTTGGAAACGGTTTTAGGATGAAAATCATACGTTGTGCTACGATAGGCCTTTCGCTGAATATCTTCTGTAAGGGCGTATTGCAGGACCTGAAGCAGCAGGGTTATGAGGTGGTGGCTTTGTCGTCACCTGATGCTGATCTGCGAGAGTTAGCTGAGCGTGAGCAGGTGAAGACCATTGGCGTGGAGATGGATCGACACATCCA
>DCIF01000112.1:7640-7871 GCA_002315795.1 Bacteroidales bacterium UBA1733 | reverse complement strand
GTTCGTATCCATACTTTTACCGGTCTTGTCTGGCCGACTGCGAAAGGAATACAGCGGAAGATCCTGATGCTGACCGATAAGATTACTTGTGCCTGTGCGACACATGTGGTACCGGAAGGACAGGGTGTGCTCAATGATTTAGCGGCTCATATTACTTCTAAACCGATGAAGGTGTTGGGATATGGGAATGTCCGTGGAATAGATCTGACTTATTGGAAGAGAAGTGAGGAG
>DCIF01000112.1:354-7583 GCA_002315795.1 Bacteroidales bacterium UBA1733 | reverse complement strand
TGCTAAGAAACCATTTACGTTCCTGTTTGTTGGAAGAATCGTGGGGGATAAGGGGGTCAACGAACTCATTCACGCGTTCGTTAAAATACTAAACAATAAAAAGCAAATAGAAAATCCGGCACCGGTAAAACTGGAATTGGTGGGATGGGACGAGAATCATCTGGACCCGGTATCACCAGAAACTCGTCAGCTGATTGAGACTACGCCAGAGATTTGTCTGGAAGGTCCGAAATCAGGAGATGCATTGCTCGCATATTATGCGGCTGCTGATTGTTTCGTTTTCCCTTCTTATCGTGAGGGTTTCCCGAATACGGTTCTTGAGGCCGGGGCAATGGAATTGGCTTCGATCGTCACTGATATCAATGGCAGCCGGGAGATTGTCTCTAGCGGAGAGAATGGCATTGTGATTCCTTCTAAGGATGCTGATGCGCTATACGAGGCCATGGTCTGGATGTTGGAGCATGAGGAAGAACGTCGGAAGATGGGAAAACGGGCTCAGGAGATCGTAGCAGAAAGATATGAGCAGAGTTTCGTTCGGTCAAAACTTTATGAATTCTACTCAAAAGTCTTAAGTGAGAAGCACTGAAAGAGGTGAGAAGTGCGAGATTTGGTAGTTTTTTGTCGTGAAATTTGCGATTGTCGAAAATTATAAGTATTTTTGCACGCAATAACTTGCTATATATGTTGAAAAAAATAATACTATTTTTACTATTGGCGTGGTTGCCTTGTGCGATGCTGTTGGCCCAGGAGGAGAAGAAACGCAGTATGCGTAAGAACGACTGGTGGATCGGTGTCTCGGCAGGTGTTACTCATAGTTTGGCAGAAAATGCGACGAGCGATGACTTCTTAAAAAACTATCCGGGTGCTGAATTGCAGTTGGGTACGTTCGTCAATCGCGCCTTAGGTTTCCGCTTGAGTCTGGGACTGAATCCGCAGCATGGCCGTCCGGGAAAGGCGCAGCGTGAAGGTGACCCTGAGACCTACGATACGAGATATGATTTCAATGTATTGACGGGTTTTGGTGATATTCTTATCGACTTGACTACTCTCTTCACCCCACGTAGAAAATATCGTCCTTCGTTCGATGTCGTAGCATTTGTGGGTGGCGGTGCACTGGAATCTTTCCACTTCGACCATGTAAAGGTGCAGGATTGGGAGTATTATCCGGTAGATTGTTGGGATAAGACCTGTTGGGCAGCCCATGCCGGATTGCTGGTCACTTATCGTATCTCTCCTAGTTGGGATTGGGTGCTCGAAGGAAGTTATACGCTCACCGAAGACCGATATGATGGTGTGGAGAGCCGTGTGACAACAAGCGGTTTCGTAAAGCTACATACGGGTTTTGCCTACCATTTCCATCAGCGACAGTGGAATCGTCCTGGTTCGAAATATAACAACAAAGAGCGTGTCTCGCTTGCGACTGATGAAGACGATGCCTGGGAACCAAGCTATACAGAGGAAGATCGCCAGCGTGTAGCGAAGGAACGTGAGGAACGCATTAAGAAAGCTCAGAAAGAGAACGAAAAGCGTCGTGCTAATCGAGAGAAAGAACTAAAAAAGCGCATTAAGGCTCAACAGGAGATTCAGGAGCAGTTGAAGGAAGATAAGGAAAAGCGTGCAAAGAAACTGAAAGAGAAGAAACTTTACAACGAATTATAAGACCTACTCCATACCTCCTTCGTAGGGAGGGGGAGATATAGTAGCAAATATCCCCGCTGCAGAAGCTTTTCTGTGGCGGGGATATTGCATTTTTTAATCTCCCTCCCTACGAGGGAGGGTCGGGGCGGGTCTCTTACAGCAATTCAATCTCATTGTGCTGCATTACGCGTTCGCAATAGACGCAGCGGAGTGATTTGTACTTGGTATCGAAGACTTCCATCTTGGTGGGGATGGGTTGGTGATTAGTTACGCACTTAGGATTGCTGCACTTAACCACACCGATGATCTGTTTAGGATACTGCACGTACTTCTTTTGTACGATCTGGTAATCCTTGATGATGTTAAGTGTCACGTTTGGTGCCACGACCGAGAGTCGGCCAATCTCCTCGTCAGAGATGAAACGGTCGGCTATCTTGATGATTCCCTTTTTGCCAAGGGTCTTCGATTCGAGGTTGGTTCCGATGGTGATAGCACCTGAGTGGTTATACAGATCAAGAATCTGGACGATCTTGAAAGTTACTTCGGCTGGTATATGGTCGATGACGGTGCCGTTCTTGATGGCACTGACTTCTAATTCGGTTTTCTCGCTCATAATTTTTCCTCCTTTCATTTTACTTTAATATCAAGCATACGGCAGATGATGGCCTGACGGGCGTAGAGACCATTCTGCGCCTGCTGGAAGTAGTATGCCTTATCGCTGTCATCCACATCATAGGCAATCTCATTGACGCGTGGAAGCGGATGGAGAACTCGCAGATT
This sequence comes from Bacteroidales bacterium UBA1733, assembly GCA_002315795.1. The sequence continues at coordinate 5,165 of DCIF01000112.1, read as the reverse complement.
TAGACGTGCGTTCTCGAGCATAGAGCGATGCAGGGTGTAGACATTCTTGACCTGTTCGTACTCGCGAAGATCGGTGAAACGTTCTTTCTGGATGCGAGTCATGTAGAGGATATCTGTGTTGTTGATGGCATTCTCATCGAACACCTCACTCTCATCGTAATAGAGGTCGTGACGCACACAGAAGTCGCGGTAGCCATGTGGCATGCGAAGCAGATCTGGTGCAATGAAGTGGAAACGAGGGTGGAAGAAAGAGAGAGCCTGCACCAGGGAATGTACGGTGCGACCATATCGGAGGTCGCCAACCATGGTGATGTCGATGTTCTCAAGTGTTCCTTGTGTCTTCCAGATAGAGTAAAGGTCGAGCATGGTCTGCGAAGGATGCTGATTGGCACCATCACCGGCATTGATGATAGGTACGTTGGTCACCTCACTGGCATAGCGGGCAGCTCCTTCCAGATAATGGCGCATCACGATGACATCGGCATAGTTGCTGACCATCTTGATGGTGTCTTTCAGCGTTTCGCCCTTACTGGTGGAAGTGGCATTCGGATCGCTGAATCCGATGACACGAGCTCCCAGGCGGTTAGCTGCTGTTTCGAAACTAAGGCGGGTGCGTGTACTTGGCTCGAAGAAGAGCGTAGCCACTACCTTGCCTTCCAGAAGACGCTGGTTCGGATTCTGCTCAAAGCAGGCAGCATCCTCAAGCAGCGAAAGAATGTCTTCTTTGCTAAGGTCAGAAACTGAGATAAATTTCTTGTCCATATTCGTTTATTTTAATACCTTTTTCAATCCAGGCGAATAGATGACATCTGTCTCATCGCTGTCAGGGAGAGAAACGATGAAATATGCCATCAGTGTTGTATCAGCTTCCAGTACACGGAGCGCACGTTCACTACCCATCACCATGAAAGCAGTAGCATAAGCATCTGCGGTCATGCAGTCAGGTGCGATGACGGTGCTGCTGAGGATGTCCTGTTGTACAGGATAACCGGTCTTTGGGTCGATGGTATGTGCATAGCGCTGACCATCCTTATAATAAAAGTTCCGGTAGTTGCCGCTGGTAGCCACACCACAGTCGGTGATCAGCATGATATCGCGTAACTCTGGACTTCCCATCTGCAGAGAGTCGCTCACCGGTTCATTGATGCCGACACTCCAGATTTTGTCCTGCGCGTTGTGTCCGCCAATGGCCAGTTCGCCACCAATTTCGACCATATAATCCTTGACTCCCTTTTTCTGCAGGAAGCTGGCTACAATGTCGCACATATAACCTTTAGCAATGCTTGAAGCATCAAGGATGGTGCGAGGATCATTCTTATGCAGATGGCCTTCGACATCAAGGCACACACTCTGATACCCGACGAAAGTCAGGATGCTATCGACCATCTGTTGATTGACATTCTCTGAATTCTTGAACCCGAAACCCCAGAGATTGACAAGAGGTGCTACGGTGATATCAAAGGCTCCGTTTGTGCGGTTGCTTACTTCAAGCGCTTTCTCAAATACGGTGCGTACGTAGTCGTTGGCAATGACATCCGGATCGTTCTGGTTCATGCGACTGAGGATCGATGTATCGTTGAACATTGACAGTGACCCGTCAAACTCGGCAAAGAGTTGTCTGATTTCGTCATGGTAATCGATGCTGTCAGCGTATTGTATATGGTAGAAGGTGTGAAAGACACTTCCTTCAATGCGCTGGAAAGTAGTACCAACTGGCACCTCCTGCTGTTTGTGCTGTCGGAAAAGGACAATACACAGAAGGCAGATGGCGGTGCTTAGGTAGAGTAGTATCTTCGCAGTATTCTTAGAAAATATCATAATAGACGCGGAAGTTGAAACCAAAAATAGAACTGCAGTCGCCGTAACCAGGGACAAAAGGCGGTTCACCGTACTTCGTACCCGTCTGGCTGAGTTTGATCTTAGCGTAAAGGTCCCATCCCAGCGAGATGTGCTTGATGAGCTGAACCTTGATCATAACACCAGCCTCGATCCATTGAGTCGTATAGCTCTGGTCCAGCAGATCGGGGAGATGCATATCATCCCAATAGGAGGAAGCATAGTAGAGATTCGTCAGATTGGCCGTATTATGTGCAATGCCATAGCGTGCGAATAGCAGATACATATCATCAGGCTTCGTGCTGTTGTAGCTGAGATTATAGGCCATACCGACTTTCAGGAATGGGGACATCTTGGAATCGAACGTGAACTCCTGCGCCTGTCCGGTACTGAACTCGATGCCGTTATTAGATGTCTCTTTGGCATAACCCATTCCGATAGCGGCCAAAGGGAAAAAGCGGTGATGCAGATCGAGCATGACCTGTGCTTCGTAGGAGGCATGGCTGACTGAGAAGATATCGTAAAGTGGATCGAAGATATCAACACTCACATTCAGGCCGTTGAGCAATGGATAACGGTATTTCTGTCCCTCTGGCAGTTCGTCATCTACGATAGCTGCGGCTTCTTCTGCCTTTGCCTGCGATCCCTTAGGGATGCTTCGGCCCTGAGCCATGAGCAGCGGGGCCTGCAGGCTGCAGGCAAATGCGATGAGGATGAACAGAAGTTTTTTTATCATGAATTTCTAATAGCTATAAATCAAAAAATCTTAGCGCGTTTAATAGAAGAACTCCAGATGGATAGCAGTTTCGGTAGTGATCTGCGGGATACTGGTCCTGACTTCACTGAAGAAGTTATGGGTGCTGGTAACTTCTTTGATCTCATAATCGACAGTACAGCCACAATCCATATCGAGGAATCGGCCGTTGGCAACATACGAGATGCGGACGGTATCATTGGCCTGGAACTTATCTCCATAGTCCTGGTATTCGCTGACGATCACGAAGGTCACCTGTGAACCGTTCGGATTCAGTTCAAGTTCAACGTCGTTAAAAGAGGTGATGTTGAAAGTATAACGAAGCGTGGTAGAATTGCTCATTGCCACACCTTCTTTCTGCCCGTGAGCGTTGATCTCAAGGCTTTTCAGCGAACGACTGGAATTGCTTGTGAAACTGGCATGCAAGAAGCTCTCGCGTACCTGCTCACAGCCATTGTCGCAAGAGATCACACTGGTCAGTATCAGGGCCAATGCAAAAAATGCTATAAGTATGTTAGATCGTTTCTGCCACATCGTATTTGTTGCGTTCTTGCGCAGTGCGTGAGATAAGTTCTCCGAGGAATCCGGCCAGGAACAACTGGCTGCCTAACAGCATGCAGGTCAGGGCAATGTAGAAGGATGGCATGTCAGTGATCAATGTGCCTGTACCTACGGTATTGAGTACGTAGATCTTATGGCAGACGATGAAAAGCACTGCCAGAAAACCCACCATGAAGACCAGTGTTCCCCATAAACCGAAGATCAGCATCGGCTTTGCACCGAAACGGTTGAGAAACCAGAGGGTAATCAGGTCAAGGTAGCCATTGACAAAGCGATCCAGTCCGAACTTGGTTTTGCCATACTTGCGTGCCTGATGCTGTACGACCTTCTCACCAATCTTGCCGAAGCCGGCGTTTTTGGCAATATAGGGAATATAGCGGTGCATATCGCCATACAGTTCGATGTGCTTGACCACTTCGCCTTTATAAGCTTTCAGACCGCAGTTAAAGTCGTGCAGGTTGTGGATACCGCTGACTTTGCGTACGGTAGCGTTGAAGAGTTTGGTAGGAATTGTCTTTGAGAGCGGGTCAAAGCGTTTCTTCTTCCAGCCACTCACCACGTCATAACCTTCTTCTGTGATCATTCGATAGAGTTCTGGAATCTCGTCTGGGGAGTCCTGCAGATCTGCATCCATGGTGATGACTACGTTGCCTTTGGCCATGCCGAATCCGACGTGAAGTGCGGGACTTTTGCCGTGATTCGTGCGGAAAGACATGCCGTGCATCTGTGGATACTTCTCATGGAGTTCACGAATCATCTTCCAGCTATCATCGGTCGAGCCATCATTACAGAAAATCACTTCGTATGAGAAATTATTTTCCTGCATGACACGGTCGATCCATGCCGCTAACTCTGGCAGCGATTCGGCTTCGTTATAGAGGGGAACGATTACGCTTATATCTAGAGACATTTTTTAAATGTAGATTTTAGAATGTAAAATGCAAAATTACTAATTCTCTTCCTGTCTTTTCTTGCGGACGATCAGCGCAATCGGGATCATGAGCAGCATGCCATAGAAGATATCGGTGCTGAGTTGGCTGATGGCAGTCTCGATAGGAGAAGAGACTGGTGTCTCCTTCAGTGTATCGATCATCTCCTGCATCGGTTGAAGCATGCTTGGAAAAGCTCCAATCGTTCGGAGTGATGCTGCAGCTTCCTCGTATTGCAATATCATCGCCTGCTGTACTTCTGTCAGATTGGTAGGGAAGAGGAACTCATTATATAGATATATGAAGAGGGCTTCGAGCAGTCCGGCAAAGAACATCAGTTGAGTTCCGAACGTCCAGGCCTGAAAACCCATCATCTGGTTCCCAAGGATGGACCGACGTAGCTGTCGGATGATGAACCAGAGCGCAATGGGAGTGACAATCATCATAGGTGTGGTGATGAAACTGAGCAAGACATTCTTGGCTGCAGCATTGCGCATCAGATACTCTATGATGAACCAGCCTCCCAACGGAAGCGCCATTTTCATCAGATAATTGTTGACCATACGGCCAAGTGGATTCATATTTTTCTTAGTTTTTGCACTGCAAAGATACGTTTTTTCGGCAAAATAGGAAAATTTCAAGCTAAAAATAACATTTATTGGCTTAAATATTTTGTAGTCCGGAAAAAAGTTAGTACTTTTGCAGTCGGATGAGTGTCATACGGCATGCTC
>DCIF01000112.1:0-280 GCA_002315795.1 Bacteroidales bacterium UBA1733 | reverse complement strand
GCTCATCCTTTTTTTGTTTTAAATCATTTCAATGTTTCTACAATCAATATGACGTCTCTGTGAGCATCTTGCCCCAGAGCGTTTTTTTGTATGCAGAGGCAAACTTATCTCCTGCATTCAGAAGGCAGAACACTTGAGGCGGTGTGATGGTGACTCCGGAACAGCGGTTGATGGTGATGTTGTAGTCAAACCATGAAGTGTAGTTGTTGGCAATCACAAATTGGGCAAGTGCGTTGGTGTAGTCCTGCGCATACGTTCCGTCAGCATCAAGATACTTCAA
>DCIF01000090.1:9467-12076 GCA_002315795.1 Bacteroidales bacterium UBA1733 | reverse complement strand
GCAGTCATACCAGTAGCCTCAGGCTGCTCACCAATCTGCTTGCCATAACTCTTAGAGACAAGATTAGTTCCTTCAATCAAATAGTGATTGGTTGGATAAGACTTAGCTGCCTGCATATCTCCACTCGTTGACTCCAGTCGAATGGTGCCCTGCTCAACCTTTTTCGTAATCTTACTATCGGTTGGCACACTGATATTGAACGAAAGCATAGCCGGGATATCAAGATCGCACTTAGAATAGACTACTGGGAGTTCTTCTTCCTGGAATGACCAATCATAAAGGAAGGTTACACGGTTACTTGACACCTCATACTGGTATTCAATAATATCACCGACCTTTGCCTGTGGCACCACGATGTGAAGGACACAATAGAAATCATCTATTCGTTCTTTCGAAAATTTCTCGGTACGGAGATGATTCTTCTGGACCTTACCTTTCTCGTTCTTGCTAAGAATAGTCACCTTGACACGAGCAACCTCATCCGATTCAGAATACTCGTTGTCCTTAGCACTATAATATACGACGTCAACGTTAGCGAATTTTGTTCCAGACTCCTTGAGAATCTTGGTACGAAGACGGCAGTCATAAGTAGCAGTTGTTCCTGCAAAATCCACATTGTTCGTGCCGAGATTCGGGACTGAATTTGTGGTTAATTCGGTACTGACTCCAGAATAGCTATTAAAAGAACGAGTAAGACGATAGGTTGTGGTCATAGACTTATAGAGCACTACGGCCTCTGCATCTGGCTGGCCTTCAAACTGAGTAAGTGCCCATTCCTCCTCCGTTGGCTTACCAAACTTATGGTTGACCGACTGTGCCAATACCGAAAGAGTGCTAAAGCAGAGAAGAAGAGCCAGCAGGTATTTGAAATTTATAATCTTCATTGTGTTACCATTTATTGAACAGAGCAGATCATAATGCTCATGCCTATTTTATAAAATGAGTAAAAAGAGAACGTGAAAAAGGCATATCTTTTGCCACGTTCTCTTCATATTTAAGGATGCAATGCCCGGCATTAACCAGGCATTGCAATAGAATTACTTACCCTTAAGACCGTCTGCGAAACCAGCGTATGCAGGCTGACGGCTAGTGAAGCTGTCGAACCAGAGGGTCTTGTCGATATCACCACCTACATAGATAGCACGCTGATTTGCGGCATCAATGTTAGTTACATAAGACGATACAGCCATCTTATAAGCCTCTGAGATATCCTGAAGACCGCTGAAGGTGTCAGTCTTACCATTGACTGTTACACTGCTGATACGCACTGGAAGCTTCATAGCATTCAGTTCCTTGAGCATTGCCACAATACTTGACTTCTGAGCTGCAAGATCAGACAATGCATTCACAGTGATGTCGGTGCTGATACCATCAATCTTAACACCCTTCTCTGCGAGGTCGCTGATCAAAGTCTTGGTAGCAGCGAGAACGCCTGCATCCTGAAGGTTCTTCTGATTCAGATAGAGTTTCAGAGCCTGAGGACTGATAGTATCAACCTCTGCATAAGTCTCACGAGCCAGCTTTTCAGCCATAACGATATAATCCTCCTTGAGGTAATCGTTGTAGTTGAATGAAAGATTGCGGACATTACCATTGTCAGAAATCAGGTTATCCAGGAAGTTCCACTCAGTGACTGAGCTACCCAAACCGTTGATAGCACCTGTTACCCAAGAAGTAAATGCATTGGTAACTGCTACAGACTTCTCCTCCTGATTCAGAGCACGGGTACCCTTGTCAAGTTGCTCAGAGCGGATCCATGAGACATTTGCAATCTCATAAGTAATTTCCTTACCGGTACCCAAACAGAGGGCAATACAGTTCATACCGTCAGTTGCCTGCGATGGGATCTTGGCATTTTCAAACTTGACGTGTGTCCACTCAGTAGTAAACTCAACATTTGCTGGAAGCATTGCCCAGTGGATATAACCACCAGCACCCTTCTGGGTCTGTGTACCGATAGAAATAGCCTCTGAAGCCTTTACATCCATCTCAAAGTTATAGGTATCGCCAGCTGCAAAGAGACGATTAGCGACAATGAATACCTGTGAATCCCACGAGTTGACATCGCTGGTACTTGAAGTAAACTTAATGCAGTTGCCTCCATCAGGACCTTCACCTTCAGACACAACCATAGGAGCCCAGGTCTTGTTGTCCACGAAAGAACTCATGTCAGTACCTGTCATATTACCATTGGTGATGGTTTCCTCATCGTAGAAGTACTTAGAAGCAGCACTTGCCTTCTGGGTTACCTGCCAGTGGATATCAGCGAAATAATAAGTATTGGCAACTTCGTCCTTATTCAGGTTGAATGCGATAGACTTCATGCCGTCACCCTCTGCTGGAATAGTGAACTCTTGTTCATACTTAACCCACTCAGTGGTGAAACCTGGGAAGTTAGGAAGACATGCCCAGTGCATATATCCACCTGGATCCTTGTGGCACTGAGAGTCGGTATCTGCAGCATGATCTGCCTTGATCCACATAGAAACCTTTACGGCCTGGTCTCCGGCAAATGCGAATTCAGTATCACCGGCAGTATTGCTACCATTGCTATAGGTAATGAAGAACTGGGTATCCCATGCGGTTGATGGAGCGCTGATAGAGTGAAC
>DCIF01000090.1:0-9271 GCA_002315795.1 Bacteroidales bacterium UBA1733 | reverse complement strand
ATATAGAAGGTCACAGGATCATTCTGCTTGGCGAGGTTGAATGCAATATACTGCATATCTCCACCCGCGTCAGGGATAGTACCATCCATATCATACTTCTGCCACTCAGTAGTGAAGTGTGGATTTGAAGGGAGCATAGCCCAGTGCTTGTAAGCACCAGCAGAGTTACCATGACACTGTGTATCACAGTCTGCCTCAGCCGAAGCCTTATACCAGAATGTGATATGGTATTCTTCTCCAGCTTCCCAGACCTTACCAGGAGTACCGATAAAGAACTGGGTATCCCATGCGGTTGCTGGATTAGCGTTTGAGGTGATTACAGAAGTCTTATGGCCATCGATGGTCTTAAATTCATCTGCAACATTAGCCTTACCGCTTTCACGGACAATGCAAGTTACATCAACCGGTCCTTTTACTGGCCAGCCTGAAGGACCTTCAGCCTTCTCCTCGCGGATACCTGCACTGGTTTCGCCATTGACCAGGCCCTCGAACCAGCTGGTATTCTGAGTATCAACACTTAAAAGGGAACCACCATAAACAGGGATACCTGCTGCCAATGCATTCGATACGAAACTGCTGGCAGTACCGAAATCAAGGCCATCAGCGGAACCATTGGTTTGCTGATTGACTGCAGATGCCAGTGAGAACTCCTTGAAGTTCGAATTCGCAGCAGCGTAAAGGGTCTTTTTCTCACCGTAGCCCTCCATATCTACATAGGCGCCAACCTTCAAATTTGGATTAGCCACAGAGTCGATATACTCCTTCAATGGAGCATAATCGAGCAGATAATCATATTGTGCAGCATCACCAGGACGCGCAACTGAGAAAGTGTTTGTGTCGAAGTCATCGGCACAAGAGCACAGCATCAATGCACCAGCGGCGAATGCGAGCCATTTGTTTATTTTCATAATAGTGATAGATTATCAAAGATTATTGTTTGTAAACAGGAGCATACTCTACAACAGTGCCTGCGAAGTCACCGCGACGCTGCATTACGAGATTCTCAGTAACTGATACACCATTGACGTTGTAGCTGAGCGAGAGGACATCACGCTTTGGAACGTTTGGAGCAACCTCCTTTGCCTTAGAGGCATAGCTACCTGTACCAATCTGTGTAGCGCCATCAAATACGGTACAGTTGTTGCTACCATCAAACTTAAGAGTCAGATTGACAGAAGTAGCGCCATCGACCATAGTGTTAATCTTCTTACCGTCACTTAAAAGAACGGTATAGTTGCACTCGGTAAGAGACTTAGTTGTAACCTGAACAATCTCAGCGCCAAGAATGTCTCCAGTACCTTCTACAAGGTAATATGCCTCCCAAGGGTTGACATAGCGAACACAGTAGAGAGTATAGTCCATAGGAGCAACAGACCAGGCATCAGCATTGGTACGTGCAGGAGCAGCAGCACCTTCTTCCTTACCCTCATAAGAACCCTCGATGATGTGATCAGCACCCGTCTGGCTCTTGATCACTACAGGAATGACATAGGTAGTGGTGGTTGACTTTGGATCTGCAAAGAATGCATCGGTCAACTCAACCTCCACACCACCCATATAATTGTCCCAAGCGCTAATGGTGGTAGAAGTTAACTTATAGTATGAATCTGGCATTGCCTGAACTGCCTCGCCACTCTCATAGTAGAGATTATTGCAGAGAGTATTGTCAACTGCAATATTCAAGTTGATGCTCTGGGTCTTGTAAGCTCCACCCTGAGCAGCATAGATCTTGATCTTATGCGCATTGTCAAGGCTGTTGTCAAGGTTGTCGTTGATGGAAGTGCCAAGCATGACGGTACGAACAGGGTACTGGTATGGGAAATAAACCGAAGTACCACCCTGGTAATCATCGAAGGTCTTTTCATCGTTCTCACAACTGGTCAATGACAGAGCTGCAAAAGCAAGAACTGGAAAAATATATTTCTTCATGTTAATTAATGCTTAATTATTTGTTAAGGGATTACCAACCCTGATTCTGCTTCAAAGCATCGAACTTTACGATCTCAGTATATGGAATAGGACCATAGTTCATGTAAGACTCATAAGCACGCTTTTCAACATCTTTCTTGGTATATGTACCATTCTGGATCATCATGCCAGTTGCCATCTCGTTGAGATTAGCCTGCCAGCGACGAAGATCGTAGAAACGATGGTTCTCAAAGCAGAGCTCCAGACGGCGCTCGTTGCGGATCAGCTCACGCATTTTCTCCTTGCTTGTAGCACACTCGTTGAGATACTGATCGTCTGTACCTACACAGATACCAGCACGCTGGCGAAGCTGACGAATCACATCCTTTGCAGACTTGTTACATTGACCGACCTTAGCATCCGGACCGACAGCCTCATTAGCAGCCTCTGCGTATGCAAGGAAAAGTTCAGTCCAGCGAATACGAACATCATAGGTCTTCTGCTTGGTTCCCTCAGTAATGTTTACATCTGGATGAAGGCCCTTCTTCAGGTAGTAGCCCGTGCGGGTTGACTTGCCAGAGGTATGATTCAAACCACTGATGTTATTTGCATCATCCACACTGGTGTTGATAATCTTACCACCCATCTTGTCACCATTCTTAACAATATAAGCTGCAAAACGAGCATCACGATTAGCGTATGGATCATTCTTCTGGTAGCATGAACGTGCATCGCTGATAGGGAAGCCGTCAGTAGTATAGAAAGCATCAACCAGATTCTGAGTTGGGTTGCAAAGAGCCTTACCATCTACAGATGGAGGGAAGTTGTCTTCCTCGTGAGAAAGTCTTTCCTCTGCATTCGTCTGCCAGATAGACTCCGGACCATTTTGTCCACTCTCAAGAGATGTTGCTTCAAGCATCCAGTAGTTCAAACCATCAGCAACGACGTCCTTTGTACCGATTACCTCAGCTGCATATTCTGCAGCCTGCTGCATCGTGATACCAGAATACTGTGCGAAAGCAGGACTAGCAGCCCAAAGAGCAACCTGTGCACGGAAAGCCTTGAGGATTGAAACATTAACCTTACCCATCTGGTGGCTACCATAAGCAGCAGTATAATCTGATGGATCGGCTGTTGTTCCATTAATCAATTGCTTGTCATTAGCATTGAGTTCATCAAAGCTCGTAATGTTCTTGTACTCGGTTGGAAGATACTTCATTGCCTCATTGATGTCGTTCATGATCTGAGCGACACACTCCTTGACGGTATTTCGAGGAAGATTGGTATTAGCAGAAGCATCGAGGAACTCAGTAAATACTGGCACACCAAGCATCTCTCCGTCAGCAATGCCGGCATGAGCACGAAGCACGAAGAACAGCTGAATGGCACGCATACCGTATGCATCACCCTTAAAGAGGTGGTTGAAGAGGATCTGACGATTCTCGTCCTCAGCATAGTGAACGTTATCTACTCGCTCCAAGAAAGCGTTAATATACTCGATTGCATTGAAACGATCTTTCCACTGGCTGGTTGGATCCATCTTTGAGGTCCAGTTACCCGTAGCCATCTTCAGATAGCTGCTCGAAAGATCATTGGTTACAGCATCGTCGGTTGCCAAGTCAGTCGATGGAGTGCTTGAGTATGGCATCAAACGATATGCATTGCCCAGGACACCCGAAGCGAAGTTGGCATCGGTGCTCATGTAATCAAGGTCGTGGATATTCTCCTTAGCAGGCTCGAACAAGTCATCGCAGCTTGAGAATGCCAACGTTGATACCAAAGCAAGGGCTGAAACCTTATTGATATAATTCATAGTTTTCATTTTTGTTTGACTGTTTGGTATTGGTTAGAACTTAACACTTGCACCTGCCTGGAAGAAGCGGCTCTGTGGAGCAGAACCAACGTTCAACTCAAGAGTCTCACGCTCCTTAGCAATAGTCAAGAGATTAGCACCATTAACAAATACAGAAACTCCCTTTACTACCTTGCCGTCGAAAAGGTTCTCTGGCAGATCGTAGGTCAACTGTACCTTTGCAATATTGAAACGGTCAGTGCTGTACATCCAGTAAGAAGAGTTACGGAAGTTGTTATCACCACTGGTTGTGGTAAGACGTGGGTAAGCAGCTGAGTCGTAATTCTTCACTGCATCATTTTCTACGATGGCGCGGTCACGAGCAATAACACTGTATTTTGAATCACCCTTCAGCCAATAGTAGCTATTGTTATGGAATGCATTGCCTCCGAAACCACCAGTTGCAAGGACGAAGAGACTCAAGCCCTTATACTTAGCAGTAAGGTTCAGACCAAGGGTCAAAGGAGCACCATACCAGCCGCCACGACCAAGATCTACGACATCAAGATCATCGATCACACCGTCGTTATTCTGATCCTTGTACTGGATATCGCCAGCACCATAAGCACCGAACTTCTGAGTTGGAGCTGCCTCCACAGCAGCCTTATCCTTGAAGAGACCTATAGCCTCAAGTCCCCAGAGGGCATCAAGAGCAGTGCCCTGACGGTGCTGATAGCTCTCAGTATATTGACCATCATCACGCTTTGAAGCCTCAGTATTATAATAGGTCATGGTTGCACCAACTGCCAAAGAGAAATCATTGGTCAAATCCTTCTTGTAGTTGATAGCTACATCAAAACCATAGTGCTTGTTGTTGTTGTAGTTGATCTGTGGAACCAAAGTAGATGCTGATGGCCAGTTAGGGCTAAAGTAGCTTGGATACTGGCTTGATGGAGCGTAGATAAGACCCTCGGTGAGAGTGTTGAATACGCTTGCCTGTACATTGAGGCTCTTCTCTAAGAGAGAGGCGCGAACAGATGCATTCCACTCCTTACGGTTGATGTACGAAAGATCTGGGTTATAAACACCCTTTGATACCGTTGACTGGAGTGAACCAGAGTTCCAACCAAAATAATAATCAGTATTGCTATAATTACCTGACCAGACATAAAAACCATCAATGTCCATATCCTGTTTCAATACAGAATAACTGGTGCTAAGCATCAAATCATCGAAGATTGAACCCTCAAGGAAGTTCTCCTTAGCAAGGTTCCAGCCTAAAGTCACAGCAGTTGATACTCCAGCGCGTTTGCCGCTTTCCAACTTAGCCGAATAAACCAAGCCTGTGCCAATCTCTGCATAATACTTATGAGCATAATTGTAACTTGCCTGCAGACCAAGGTTTGCATTGCTGGTACGATGATACTCACCAGAATTAGAAAGCTGATAACCATTTGCCAACAAGATGGCGTTCACATTGTGAACCTCGTTGAAAGTGCGGTTGTAATCGAAATGAGCATTGAACTGGAGCACCTGGGTATAAGCAGAATTGCTTACACTCTGTGAACCTGTCTTCTTATCAACCTTTGAATTGTTATTCAGGTCAACAATGAGGTCCTTGCCTGCATAGTTTGACCAGGTTGGCTGATAGGTAGCATAATCGTTATTGAAACTGGTGGTGTACTGGGTAGCATAATCAGTAGCAAACATGGTAGAGAAGGTAAGACCCTCAAGTACCTTATTCAAATCGAGATTAACACCCATCGAGAACTCAAAGTGACGGCTGTTATACTTGCTCTTGCCAGCAGCATAGATATCCTGAATAGCGCTGGTACGCTCAGCATCAGTGGCATCTTCAGGAATACCAAAGAATGTATCACCTTCCCATAAACGCATACCGTCTGTCATATTCATGACGGTTGGGTTATTGGTATCAAGATAGCTTGCTGGGATGAATGGAACCAGACGATTTGGACGGATGGTTGAAGCAGCCTCCCAATAGTTGGCACCAACAGTACCACGAGAGCTATAGAATGTTGCATTGGCATTAGCGAATGCAGTAATCCAGTCAGACATCTGCATATCCACGTTACCACGCACATTCAAGCGGTCGGTATAGTTATTCTTAGCCTCACCGAAATTGATATAATCTCCCTGGCGCTGGTAACCGATGTTCGTATAGTAGTTGGTACGCTTGGCACCTCCGCGGAATTCGGCTACAACCTCACTGCGATTATATGACTTCTTGAGGTAATCGCTTGAGTACATATCGATATTTGGATAGCGATAAGGATTGTTACCTGCGTATGACTGATAAATCTGCTCGTCAGAATACTTGGCAGACAAACCATCGTTACGCAAAGCCTCATTATAAAGAGTCATGTACTCGGCAGAACCGAGGTAAGCAGGAGTTGACTTCATTACATTCCAGCCAGTGTTGGCACTGACATTGATCTGAAGATCCTTATCATTACCACGCTTGGTAGTTACAAGGATACAACCCTTGGCTGCACGGCTACCATAGAGGACGACGGCATTAGCACCTTTCATGAAGGTGATCTGTGCCACCTCATCAGGCTTTACATTACTGATATCACGAGGTACTCCATCCACGAGAACGAGGAAATCAGTCTGGCCCCAAAGAGAAGCTCCGTTAAAGCCGCTCACATAGCCCTGAAGATCGCTCAGGCTGGTGCTGTTGTTCTTAGCATTGATATCTTCGTAGTCAAGAACAGATACACCGGTCAACAAATCTTCGGCTGCAACGCTACGGAAGGCAACATTGACCTTCTCAGCCTCTGCCTCTTCCTGTGCAGACATAGTCACAGGTGCGAGAGCCAGCGGAAGCAGCATATATTTGAAATATTGTGTATTCATTATATTAATATACGTTGTTTGAGTTTAACTTTGATAACTCTAAATTACCAACCTGGATTCTGTGAGAAGGCATCATAGATATATACCTCACTATCAGGCCAAGGGAACCAGTAGTGCTTTGTGCTCAGGTTACGTGGACGAATCTCCTTCATGGTGAAGTTAGAAACCTCAGCCTCTGCAGGATCGTTTTCACGATACCATGCGTTCTCAACTACAATATCACCGGCAAGAGTCTCATCACCCATCTTACGAACAAGTTCCTGAGACATCTTAGTAGTATATGGTTTCTTGTCCAGGAGGCACCAGCGCTGAAGGTCGTTCCAACGGAAACCCTCGAAAGCCAACTCACAGGCACGCTCACGACGGATAGCTTCCATCAATTCATTACCACTTGAATATGGAGTTGGATCTGCACCCACACGTGCACGGAGTACATTGACTGCCTTCACAGCCTCTGCATCGTTGCCAGAGGCAGCTGCAGCCTCAGCATAGCTGATATAGAGCTCACCCAAACGCATGTAAGGGAGATAACACTGAAGAGCGAACTTCCATTCATAGAGTTCATCGAACTTGTTAGCCTGCTTACCGACCAGTTTCTGGCAGAAGTAACCTGTACGGGCACCTACCTTGTCATCCTGACGGAGGTAGCCACCGGTATAAGATGCCATATACTGCTGCTGGCGCTCAGCTTTATCGTCCTTGATAGTAGTCTCAACAAGACGCTCGCCATCGAATACGATATCGTGATAGAAACGTGGATCACGGTCCTTGAAAGGATGGGTAGGATCGAAACCTGACGCTGTGTTGACTTTCAGTTCTCCGTTCTCAACCACATAAGCAGGCTTGCCATTCTTCATGCCGTATGCATAGTTGATATAGTTAGCGGTTGGCTGGTGAATGATCTTATCATGAGCTACCAGACCGTCAACCTTTGAACCCCAAAGCTTAGCAAAGTTCCAGTTTGACTTGTTCACGTCAACATCCGGACCACGCATAATACACTCTGTACCACCAGGTGTCAACCAGTTCTGACTGCTGGTGTAGAAGATCTCATGGAAGTTGTTGTCCTTGGTTGCATTCTCAGTGTGAGTATATACATCCTTATAGTCGAATTTATGGAGAGCGTATGGAGTCTGTCCACTTTCAACTTCCGAAAGCGCAGTCTTATAGAGGGATGCGGCCTTTGAAGCCATCTCCTTATCATAAGCATAGGTATTACTGCTTGGCTGAGGTGCAATAGCAGCCTTATCGTTGGCCGTAAGAGGCGATGCTGCCCACAAGTAACACTTTGCAGCATAACCAAGAGCAGCTGTGCGGGTTACACGCGCCTGGTTATGACCCTTAGTAACACCACCGATAGTAGTCTTATCCCAATCCTTTGGAAGAAGATTTGCAGCCTTCTCAAAGTCAGCAGCAGCCTTCAGCAAGCACTCGCGATAGCCCATACGAGGAGCGTCCATCTTTGCGCCTGCATCAACCGTACTCTCAAGGTATGGCAGACCACCGAGATACTGCATCATCTCATTGTGCCACCAGCCACGGAAGAAATAAAGCTGGCCCTCAATGATTTTCTTTTCTTCATCGGTAGCATTGACCAGAAGGCCTAAGTTCTCAAGACCGAGGTTACACTTACGAATGCAGTACCAGGCGTGACCATAGATACGATGATTAAACTTATTATCACTGGTAGGATCAGCATCATAGCCTCCGAAATAGTGCTGAGCATTGGACTGCCAATTGCGGTAGTTACCCAGGTCCATCTGCATGCTGAAGTGTGAATTACCATCACCATCGTTGAAGATCTCATCCTCACCCCAGTTGAAAGAGGTACACCAGAAGCAGCTCTCCTTATCAGGAATACACTTGTAGATTTCCTCGATAAATCCCTGGAAGTTCTTATAGTTCTTGAATGCTGCAGTAGCATCGACATCAGAGTCTGGAGACTTATCCAGATAGTCGGTACAACTTGCTGTGCTCAGTGTCAAGCCAAAAGCCAAGCCTATAGCAGCAATATTGAATAATTTATTCTTTTTCATATTGTATTTTCTTTTGTCTGCTGTTCATTATTTATTTAAAGAGAGAACTTCAGACCGAAGTTGATACGCTTAACAGTAGGATAAGCACCGCTACCACTACCATAGTTACCGTTTGACTCACGGTCATCAGGCATGTTGGTATACATCCAGAGGTTGTTACCACTGACAAAGAGCTTCAGGTTATTGAGGCCCATCTTCTTGATCCAAGACTTATTGCTCCAGGTGTAAGCTACCTCAACGTTCTTCAAACGAACATATGAACCATCATACAACATCTGAGTACCATAATAATAAGTTGGAGTAGTGTTCAAACGAGGAGTTACGACATCTGCATTTGCGCCTGATTCTGCCCACCAAGAACCCTGATCATATACGGTATTCAAACCACTATTGAATGATGTAAGGTTAACGTCACGAGTTACGTTTGTAACGCCATAGAACTGAACGAAGCAGCTAAAGCCCTTCCACTCGTAACCGATGGTAGCATTGTAGGTGTTTTCAGGAGTACCTGTATAGCCATAAGGAGCAATATCGTTAGCATCGATAACGCCATCACCGTTAAAGTCAACGACGTTGTAATCACCAACAAGTTTCTGACCATCACTTGAGTCATGCTTAACAGTACCGTAAAGCTGATCCTGAGTGTTTACGAAATCTC
>DCIF01000151.1 GCA_002315795.1 Bacteroidales bacterium UBA1733 | reverse complement strand
ACGTCAAGATAGGAGTCCTTGAATCCGAGGAAGTAGAGAACGCCATCGAGACCAATGGTATTGATGCTCTGCTTGGCGTTGGCTACAACTCGTGGTTTTGCATGGAAGGCAATGCCGAGGCCGGCTAAAGAGAGCATTGGCAGATCGTTAGCTCCATCACCTACGGCAATCGTCTGCTCCAGGTCTACTTTCTCAACCTGTGCGATGAGCCGCAGCAGTTCAGCTTTACGTTTGCCATCGACCACCTCTCCACGATAATTGCCGGTGAGCTTGCCGAAGTCATCAACCTCCAGGTCGTTAGCATACACATAATCGATGCCAAACTTACGCTGTAGATACTCGCCAAAGAAGGTGAATCCACCTGATAGGATGGCAATCTTGTAGCCATATTTCTTCAATACGAACATTAGACGCTCCACGCCTTCTGTGATTGGCATAGTTTCGGCAATCTCGCGCATCACGCTGATGTCAAGACCCTTCAGCAATGCTACACGACGTGTGAATGACTCCTTGAAATCAATCTCTCCACGCATGGCACTCTCGGTGATAGCTTTCACCTGATCGCCAACGCCAGCACGCATAGCGAGCTCGTCAATACATTCGGTCTGGATAAGCGTGGAGTCCATATCGAAGCAGATCAGGCGACGCATGCGTCGGTACATATTGTCCTTTTGGAAAGAAGAGTCCATCTCAAGTTCTCCCGAAAGAGCCATCAGCTGGCTATGCATCTCTTCCATATTCTTCGGTGTGCCTCGGAGAGAGAACTCCACACAGGCACGTGTGTGCTCCTGCTTGTCAGACTCTAGTGGTGGACGTCCGCTAAGTCGTTTGATGGCATCAATGTTGAGTCCCTGATTGACGATGATGTTGGCCACGGCTTCAATCTGTCGCGCCTGCAGGCGTCGGCCAAGAATGGTCAGAATATAGCGATTCTTGCCTTGACGACTTACCCAGGCATTGTAATCCTCTTCAGAAATAGGGAAGAAGCCTACATTGACGTGCAGTTCAGAGCTCTTGAAAAGCACCTCTTTCATCACGTTACCACTACTGGCTTCATCTACTCTGATAAGGATACCTAATGACAGTGTGTTGTGGATATCTGCCTGACCGATATCCATAATCTTGGCATCATATTTGGCTAAGATGCTCATGATACTGGCCGTAAGCCCCGGACGGTCTTCGCCAGTGATGCGCATCAGAATGAGTTCTTCTTTTGTTTCCATTCGTTTCTATTGTAATTGCGTCTATTGGATATCAAATAGCAAATATCAAATATCTGCATCCTTGCTACAGACTGTTGTAGAGAGGTATAGATATTTGATATTTGCGATAGATTGAGCTTTCTGTCTTTTCTGACATCGCTCTTATATATTATAAAATGTGTTTAAGCTTCCTGCTGGCGAACACCAGTACGAGCCTCTACGACGTTGACGACATAATCGCCAAGCTTCTCACACTCGTTGATGATATCCATGTACATTGAACCTACAGAGTAGGTATAAACATGGTTGTTCACATCGTTGACATTCTGAATCTTGATCAGATCACGGTAGTTATTGATCTCCTTCTCGATGTTGAATGAGCGGTTTGCATCAATCTGCTGCAATGGACGGGTGAAGAGTTCGTTCATCAGGTCGAGGCTGCGGTTAGTAAGTTCGAACATCTTAAGAATGTTCTCACGCTGTTTCTCGGTGAAATCTTCCTCTGACTTCTTGCGGCGATTCAGCACACGAGCCAGATTAAAGCAGGCATCACCGATACTCTCAAGCTCAGAAATCTCACGCATCATAGCACGGATCTTGGCCTTTGTGTCATCAGAAAGATGGTTGTCTGAAACCTCATTGAGATACTTGCCAATCTCGATCTCCATGTTGTCAGAGATACCTTCATATTTCTCAATACGGGTAAAGAGCTTCACAAACTTCTCGTCATCCTTCTCATCCATCAATTCCTTGATCATGCCGAACATACGCTGGATACGATTGCCAAACGAACCGATCTCCTTACGTGCCTCAAGCACTGAAAGCTCAGGGGTGGCCAAAATACCACCGGTGATGAACTGCAGTTTGAAGTCTTCCTCTTCATCCTTAGCATGGGTGCGCTTGATGATGGCACAGACAATCTTCTCAATCTGAGGGATGAACCAGATCAGGATAGCCGTATTGATGATGTTGAAGCAGGTGTGGAACGTTGCCAGCACGAATGGAAGCTTGATTACATCCGGATTTGCAGCATCATAACCCACGATACCGCAGATCATGTTGACGAAAGGACGGAAGATGATCAACACCCAGATCACACCGAAGATGTTGAAGAACATGTGGCCAAAAGCAGCACGACGTGCCTGAATGTTGGCGGTAAGAGCGGCAATGTTAGAAGTAACCGTGGTGCCGATGTTCTCACCCATAACCAGCGCGATACCCAAGTAGATAGGAAGCACGCCTGTAGCACAGAGGGTCATGGTGATGGCCATAACAGCTGCTGAACTCTGCACGCACATGGTCATGACGCCACCTATCAGAAGGAACAGTAGGTATGAGAGGTAGTTGTCATCAAACGACTGGAAGAAATCCATCACAGCTGGAATGCTCTCAAGGTGCATATCAGTACCCGTAGCCTTCAAAGTACCCAGACCGAGTAGCAGGAACGAAACACCGAAGAGAAAATCACCGATGATCTGCTTTTTCTTAGAATAGATCAGCAGGATACCGATGAAGAAAGCAGGCCATACAAAGTCGGTAATGTTAAAAGAGAAACCGGCCGACATGATCCAGGCCGTAAACGTGGTGCCGATGTTAGCACCCATGATGATAGAGATGGCCTGAGCCAAGGTAAGCAAACCGGCATTAACAAACGATACGGTCATTACCGTGGTGGCCGTTGAACTCTGCACGCTGGCTGTGACGAAAGCACCGGTCAGCATACCTGCAAAACGATTGGTGGTCATGGCCTGAAGCACATGACGCAACTGTGGACCTGCCATTTTTTGCAGGCTTTCACTCATGGTCTTCATACCATACATAAGTAAGGCAAGAGAGCCGATGAGTTTAAAGATTACCCAGATAGACATAAATGGTATTTGTAAGTGATAGTGCAAAAGTCTTGCACCTTGGATGTATAATCCGAGCACAAATTTAGCAAAAATTCTTCTATCTGCCAAGAGCGCCACCCGTTTTTCGCTTTTGTTAGATACGTTTTTTTTACTTTTTGAGCGATTTTTATGATTTGAAAACTTTTTTTCGTGCTTTTCATCCCTTGTTGATGTGTTTCTGTCCCAGAATTTTGGATTGTCTGGTAAAAGCCGTTATCTTTGCATCATGAAATTCAGACGACTACCCATGCAGCGATTGCTGCACATGAAGCAGGTCAATGGCCGAGACTTTCGTCCTGGGGGAAAGATTGAGAAACCCATGGAGGAGTGTGTATGCAAGAACTGCGGACTTCACTTTGTCGGCAACTTCTGTCCACGTTGTGGTCAGAGCCGTAAGACACGACGCTTATCGTTCCTTCACATGGTCGATGACGCCATCGGGCTCTTCGCCAATCTTGACAGCGGCTTCCTTCGTTCGGTAACCGAGCTCTATTGGCGTCCCGGTTACATGATTCGTGATTATATCATGGGCAAGCGAAAGGGATATATGAAACCCCTCTCGCTGCTGTTCTGTCTGAGTACAATTTATTACTTGATTACCTATCTCCTGGCTAAGGATGAGTTTTTGGTGGCCGATAATCTCAATGGTGAGATCAATTCACTCGAGAAAGTGGTAGAGATCAGTCCGTATGTGCAGACGATTAAGGAGTATCTGGTCGATCTCCTGAATAATCCGGCTGCCGTTCAGCTCTGTCTCATGATTCCGATGGTACCTGCAGCCTGGTTGACTTTCCGCAAAACGAAGATTGGTCGAGCTTTTAACATGATGGAGCAGTTTCATATCCAGGTGATCATTGCCTGTCAAGTACT
Source organism: Bacteroidales bacterium UBA1733 (assembly GCA_002315795.1). The sequence goes on along the minus strand of DCIF01000151.1, from coordinate 10,871 downwards.
GATTTATACGATGATCCTTAGCCTGAGCCATTGGTTTAGCTATGGCCAGCTCGAATTCAACAATCATAACCTGGTGCCCAATATCCTGCTGGTAATCTGGGACTACAAGCAGCTCTATGACCTGACTATCTGGCAAAGTGTGAAGAAGACGCTGATCAGTTATGCGCTTGATCTTCTTATCCTTGCCCTTCTTTTCCTCCCTGTGGTTATCGTGATTGCTGCCTTGATTTCAGGCCGATAATCTTATCTGATCAGTTTCTTTTCTCTGTTCTGGATATACAAACCCTGTGGGAGCGAAGACTGATTGCCTTTTACTTCACGACCCTCAAGCGTATAGACACGACTGTCTATACGCTTTGTGTCTGTAAGCTGTCCGATAGCCGAAACCTCTCCACCCATGAACTTGAAACTGATGCTGCCATCGTCGTTGCGCGTGATGTCTGTGATAGGGAAACGAGTGGCCATCTCTTCACCCGTATAGTTCTTATAGGCAGCTAAGTAATTGACAGGAGCAGAACTTTTTGAACCGACGTAAGGGTCGCCTTTCATTTCTGGATAATAGTAGCTCTCATAAAACGGACGTTTATTGTTCTCGTCAATATCACGTGCTGATGGCATGGTCACTACTTGGCCTCTATATCTGATCGTTTTTCCATTGGAATATAGCGCCAGGATATAATTGTCAGCCGGCAGAATGGTGACATTCGGCTTGCCATAGGTGTTGTTTGGCGACATTGACAGGCCAGCTGCTGAGGTGTTGACATGCGTAATCATGAGGCCAGAGCCATACCTGCGATTCACATATTCATTCCACTCGTCAGGGGCGTAATTCTCAATGATATAATATTCGTTGGCATTCTCCGGATTGGTGACACGACAAGCCGACCCCTCCTTCTTGTTGAGCGGATAGAGAGTGATATGGGTCGGTTCTGTCAGCTCCTGTACGTCTAGCCACCCCAGGATCTCACGTTCCCAGGCGGTAAACTGGCAAGGCCAGATGCCGTTGTAGAGATTCTCACCACCATCCCTCAGGTCCCAGTCTTCAGGACCACAGTTGTTGTAATCTGTATAACCATCAGCGTCTATAGGATCATCACTCCGTGTCCAATACAGATCAGGAAGTCCTATGCCGTGTCCTATCTCGTGGCAGGTGACGCCAATACCTGCACGGATAGCTGTTTCTTTTTCAGATTTTTCGCGTACTAATTCGTTGGCTCCTCCTATCACATTGATACTGATACTGTCTTCTGTCTCGATATTGATGCCATAATAGCATTTTGGCCAGAAATCTTTATCGTTATTACTGAGATTAGCTCCTGTACCGGCATATAAGACATAGACCATATCCACTTTGCCATTCTGATCAGTATCATAGCGTGTGAAGTCGATGACAGAATCAGCCCTATGTACGGCTTCTTTTATCAACTCAAACTCTTTGCCGCCCTCTTTGCCATAGTAGTCGTGTTTGTGTATGGCGGTGTAGGGCCCGAAGAGCTCAAACTCAAAAGAGAGTTTGCCCATACTGCCATCGTAGAAAAACTGAGCTACCGAGCTGTATCCTCCTAATGAATTATCAGAATAGGAATAGGTCTTATTTGAGTTGAAGTAACTGTCAAAGATTTCTTTTGTGCTTTTCGTCTCACTTAACTGAGTGAATGGTTTGTCAGGATACTCCATCAGGATGACAGGTATCTTCACTGTGCCAGTGTGGGGACAGAAATTATCGGCCGAAGGGTAGCCGCTGATGGCACGGGTGGAAGCATGCTTTGCCTGCGAAGCTTTTGAGAAGAAAAGTGCTCTTTTTTGCGCTTTGGCCAACTGGTGCTCTGCCTCAGTACGTCTCTCAAGATCATGTGCCAGCAAGGAAGAGGGCTGTAGCTTACCGTCAGAGGTGATGGTAGCTATATAGAAGGCTTTATCTGCCCGCTTCAGAAGGATGCCGTCGGGCGTCTGATACCAGGAGAAGTGCTCGTCGCCAAGCAACTGCACACTGATGGTGGTGCCATCAGGCTGGGTAAATGAACGAACGATGCCTGCCGACTTTGCAGCATCGGCAGACATCGTTGATAGACCATAGAGCGCAATGGCAAATAAGAGTGATTTTATTCTCATGCTTCCAGTTATACAGGTTCGAAAAGAAGTTTATTTGCTTGTGAATTTCGACATGTCGAACATCATGTTCTGACCTCCCACAACGGTTGGTACAGTGCCATTCCACTTCTCAATCCAATCTTCCTGTATGATGAGCGGAGAGAGAGATGCTGAGATCGTACGGTTGTAGTATGCCTCTGCATCGGCCTTGATCTGCATGGCTTCGGCTGCACCCTTAGCCTCGGCAATCTTAATCTTTGCTTCAGCTTCAGCCTCCTTGACCTTGTTCTCAGCCTTGAGTGCTGATTGTACGGCAGCATTCTTCTCATTGATCATCTGTGCCAATGACTCAGGTGGGGTGATCTGTGAGGTAAACTCCTCAACGATAAATCCTTCTGCCATCAGGCTCGACTCAAGACGAACACGTACGTCGTTCTCGAAGTTGGCGCGATTTGACATCAGCGAGTCGCTCGAATAGCGGTTGGCACAGGTTCGATAGGCCTCATAGATACAGGTGCGGATGTATCCGTTTTCCAGATCCTCGATACCCTTACGGTACTTGGTGAAGATGTCGCAAGCCTTCTCGGGGTTGATGCGGTAAGCAATGGTTGGGTCCATCTTGAAGACCGAAGCATCCTTCGCATTGACATTGAATGGCTCATAGTTCTTACGTTGTATGTAGGTAGGGTAGGTGAAGACGCTCGAAGTGATAGGATTGTAGAAAACCCAACCCTTGCAGGTGCCCTCTACGCCACCGTAGTCCTGCTCATTGCTTGACCACTTGTGGAACTTGATTCCTATCTCACCAGAATCTACTACTGTGCAGCTGTTGGCCAGAATGATGGCGATGATCACACAACAGAACATTGACATGATGCAGCCTGCTGACATCTTTGCTTTCTTAACTTCACTTGCCATAATATGTAGTAATTTAAGAGGTTTATAATTGATTACTTCTCGATCAACTTGGTATCTGCTTTAGGCATTGCGATTGCCAGGATGATGTAGAGCAGCAAACCAGGAAAAGCATGTGCAAGCAGAGAGAGGCAGAGATAACCCAGACGAACAGCCGTTGGGTCAAGGCCCAGATACTCTGCGATACCGCCACATACGCCAGAAATTCTCTTGTCGTTAGATTTTGTCAGCTTCTTCATAATTGTGTATTTTTAAAGGTTTGTATTTTTTTTGTTGGTGCAAAGATAGTGCACTTATTACAAACAATGTAGCGGTTGACAATATTGTCATGAAGAAAGCCTAAGAAAGTCTATTCCCGGCAGGAAAGTTGTCTGGAGGAGGACAAGGGGGAAGATGTGACAAGGGCAGGGGTGATTAGCGCCAGTTGTAGTCCTGAATGGAAACCTCCTCCTGACGGATATCTGCTTTTACCTTAATATCGCGCGCGCTGGCTGCTATGCGATAGAATCCCTGACGATTGTCATTGTGAGGGATGAAGTCCTCCAGATTGCTGATGCCCGAAAGTTGTTCGCGCATCTTCTTCTCAATCTTGGCACGGATAGGAGCCAGATTGTCTGGGAAGATGACATCGGCTTCATCTACACATTTCTTGCAGCAATAGATAGTGCGGTAGAGCGCTTCAATACGCTTCTGTGCAGGGGTGTAGCTCAGTGGTAGACCCTTGCATTCATGCTTGTAGGTATATTCAAGGATGAGCGTATAGAGCGATGCTTCCTGCTGGTTGAGGCGCAACGTGCGGTGAGCCTCAGGAAACTCGAATTCCGATTTGAGCGGCCAGATCACGAGGTGGCTCTCTTTTGGTTCGGCCTTGAGTATAAAGTCGATAAAGGCTTTGTAGTAACCGAAATAGCGCAACTTATCATCACCGACCTCAATCGTATGACTGGTGCTGATGCTATGAGGACTCACAAGCTGACTGAAGTCTGTGATAAACGATTTGATGTGCGCCTTCACCGTATCCTGCAGACCGATGCAGAGAAAGGCAGAACCAAGGCTGATGAGTAGTGATGGCTTGATGTTGCGCAAATCTGTCATCTGCAGGTCGCGTGCCAATACGCGCGATGTAAAGGTAGGAGTCTCAATCTCCTGCATGCGCTCATACATCTGACTTACCTGCAAATCGTCAAGGTCAGGTGCAAGATACCCCAGGGTCATCAGCATCATGTCCTTGTCCATCTCAGACAACTTGTTGACGATTTTCTCCACATAGAAAAGGCGTAGGCCATACTGCTGCAGCATGAGCTGTATGAGCTCCATCTGGCTGTCGAGCTGCTCATGCCGTTCATCATCATATTCGCTCTCCACGTACATGACGAATGGTACCTGATCTGGCGCATTCATAGCGGCAGGGCAGTCAATGATCCGACACTGACGTTGCTGCTTGCCTTCCAGACAGTAGCGAAGGGCCAGAAGCAGCATAGCCTCACGGCAGACGCAGATGCGGTCTGCACCGGCTATCTCTGAAAACGACTGCAATATCTGAGTTCTTGCCTGTAGATCGAGTTGTGCAAGCTGACCGATAGCTCCGGCCAAAGAGAGGTGTTGGGCTTCGCGTTTGTAACTACGATCAAAGCCATACTGCTTCTCAAGCTGCATGAGCATGGAGATCTCTTCTGCATCAATGACGTTGTCAACTTTGATGAGTTCGGAAACTACCTTTACAAATGCTACAAGGTTCTTATGATCTAGATGTCTGAATGTTGCCATGGGCTGGTAATGATTGATAATGCGGCAAAGTTACAAGTTTTTTTTGATATTACCAATTATTTGTACAAAAAATGTGACAACGTTGTCAGAAGTTTGCTTTTTTCGGAAAATCACGCTATCTTTGCACCATCAAAACAACAAAGGCAAGAATTATTAACCACTAAATAAATACGACTATGTTAATGACAACAACCCCTACTATTCAGGGACATGAGATTGAGACTTACTTCGGAGTAGTAACCGGCGAGACCATCATTGGTGCCAACTTCCTGAAAGATTTTGCCGCTCAGATCCATGATATTTTCGGTGGCCGTTCCAGCAGTTATGAGAGCGTTTTGCGTGAAGCCAAAGATTCGGCTATGCAGGAGATGGGCGAGCGTGCAGCAGCTATGGGAGCTAATGCTGTAGTAGGCATTGACCTCGATTATGAGACTGTAGGTGCAAGTGGCAGCATGCTGATGGTGTCATGCAGCGGAACTGCAGTTCGCGTTAAATAAGATCCTGATCGCTCGTTGATATTAAAAACCATTATTAACCATTTTTTATTATTCAAACAGAATGAAAAAGTACTTTACTATGATTATGGCTTCCGCTTTGTGTGTGATGACCAGCTGTGCAAATTCGGTGAGTGTTGAGAAGATTCAGGAGTATGAGGCTCAGCCTTTTGCCAAAATTGAGATGGAGGGTGTCGGAAACATCATCTATACCCAGGCCGATCAGTATAGCATCAGAGCCGAAGGTGACAGCACCCTGATTGCTCATACCGTACTCAAGTTTGAAGACGATTGCCTGAAGATCGATCAGACTACTACCAAAAATAATAAGGGCTCGGTAAACTACTATATCTCTGCACCCACATTGACCCGCGTTGAGAGCGATGGTGTAGGTTCTTTTGAGGCCAAACAGGCAGTGAACTTTGCCAATGACTTCGAGTTCGATTCAGAAGGTGTCGGTTCGGTCAAGATTTCTGATCTGACCTGCAAGAACCTCAAGTTCCACCAGGAGGGTGTAGGTGCCTCTGAGTTGAAGGTTAAGTGCCAGAAGGCTGTGGTTTCTTCTGAAGGTGTTGGTGCCTGCAAAATTGAGATTGTGGCCGATAGCCTGGATCTGACCAATGAGGGCGTAGGTGCTTGTAAGGTGAAAGGTCACGTGAAGACTTATAGCTGCCATGGTGGTGGTATTACCTCAAAAATCAACGACAAGAATCTGAAGGTCGGTGAATGATCTGAGCATACATAGTAAACCGCTTCTTTGAAATAAGTAAGCAAATTTAGTTATATTTCCCCACATTTCTGCATCCTTTTGATTGGAAATGTGGGTTTTCTTTATCCAATAGTCCGGAATTCGCAAAAATTTACTAACTTTGCGCGCTGTAATTACCTTTATAAAATTGCCAATCCAGAAAATCAATGAAAAAATATCTGCTACTTTCCCTTTGTGCAGCCAGTGTGATGACCACACAGGCTCAGGTCGTTATCAATGAGTTGATGCAGTCGAACATTGACTGTATCATGGACGATATCTACGAATTCCCAGATTCTTGGGTAGAACTCTATAATGCGGGCGACGAGAGTGTTGATCTCAAGGACTATAAGTTGGGCCTCACAGACAATCCTGCTGAGGCTTTCTCTCTGTCAAGTTACATGCTCAATGCCAAGGCCTATAAGCTCGTTTATTGCGATAAGTATGACGGCACTAAATCCTTCCATGCCCCTTTCCGTCTGGAGTCGGGTAAAGACGGTTCTGTCTATCTCTTCAAGGGTGATGAAGTCATTGATAAGGTAGAGAAGATGAAGAAGCAGCCGGCACCTAATGTGGCTTATGGCCGTAAGACCGATGGTGCAGATAAGTGGGGCTATCAACTCGAACCATCACCCGAAAAAGCTAACACTGGCAAGACCTGTAGCAAGGATGACATCCTCAAAGAACCACTGTTCAGTGAGGCCGGAAAGGTGTTCGAAACCAAAACTACCGTGCTGCTTACGCTTTCCTTGCCAGAAGGTACGCCCGAAGGCACCAAGATCCTTTATACTACCGATGGCTCTGAACCGGCAATAGGATCAGCGGTCAGCAAGGAATTTACGGGCAATGCATTGCAGATTACTTCAAGCACCGTGGTGCGTGCCAAACTCTTCTGTGCTGGCTATCTGTCCCCTCGTTCTACGGCTCAGTCATACATTTTCCTGGGCCGCAAGATGACATTGCCTGTCATTTCACTGGTCACTAACAATAGTTATTTCTACGGTAGCGGTAAACTTGGCATATATACCGATCAGAATAAGTCAAGTAATAAGAACGACTGTCGCAGACCTTTAAATATTGAGTACTTTGCAGCACCTGACGAAGAGAGTAAGATCAATCAGTTGGGCGAGACGCGTGTAGCTGGTGGCGGTTCGCGTGATAATGCTTTAAAGACATTGGTCCTTTATGCCAATAAGCGATTCCATGAGAAGAAACGTTTCAGCTATGAGTTCTTCCCCGAAGACCGCCCTGGTAAGACAGAGTTCAAGTCGGTGATGCTTCGTAACTCGGGTAATGACTTCGACTATTCGATGATGCGCGATGCCATTATGCAACGCTCTTTCGCTCGTAATGTAGATATTGATTTTCAGGGCTATTCGCCTGCTGCCATCTATATTAACGGTAAGTATCTTGGTATGCTCAACATCCGTGAGCGAAGCAATGAGGACAATATCTATACCAACTATGACAAGCTGGAGGATCTTGATATGTATGAGAACTGGAATGAACTGAAGACGGGCACATCGGCCAACAAGGACGCTTTCACCGCATTCTATACAGAGCCTGGTCACACCATGGCGGAATATGAGCTGTGGATGGATATCGATGAATACATCAACCTCATGATCTTAGAGATCTTCTATAATAATCAGGATTTCCCGGGCAACAATATTGTGATGTGGCGCCCTACGGCAGAGGGTGGCCGCTGGCGCTGGATTGTTAAGGATACTGATTTCGGTCTGGGTCTCTATGGATCTGCTTATGACTATAAGACCTTCAACTGGTTATACGATAATAATTATGATTATAACCGAAATTGGGCCAATCAGTCAGATCATACTCGTCTCTTCCGCCGACTGATGGCTGATTCTGACTTCAAGCGTACCTTTACTGAGCGTGCAGCCATCTATATGGGCGACTTCCTCAATGTAGAGCGTGTGTGGGAACTTGTGGATCCTATGTATGCAAAGGTTAAGTCTGAGTTAGCTTATCATAAAGAGGCTGTGAAGCAGAAGAACCCTTATTATGGTCAGTGGTGGCCAAACTATGGAGGGGAGCTTAATAATGCCAAGACTTGGATGTCTAAACGTCCAGATTTCTTCTATCAGCACATGGCCGATTACTACAAGCTCGGCACACCAACTAAGCTCGAGGTCAATCTTGACTTGACAGAGACTGAGTTGGCAGATATTGAAGTAGAGATGAATGGGGTGACACTGACTCGTGGCAAATTCAATGGCAAGTTCTTCCGTAACAGCGAAGTGCGCCTTAGTGGCAAGCATGTAGGTGCCTGGAAGGTGGTTATCCTGGGAAGTGATGGTCGTACTGAAAAGACAGTCGAAGGTTCCACCTGCACCTTCACCATGCCTGAGTGCTCTTCAGTATCGGTCAATGCCGTAGAGTTCACCGCCATTGAGCAGATCTTCGATACTAAGTCCACCGAACCTGCTATCTATTATGACCTGAGCGGCATCCGACACACGCGTATCCAGAAGGGCCAGAATATCATTCGCAAGAATGACGGCACAACCCAGAAGGTGTTCTTACCATCATTTCTCTGAATGCCATGCCCAGATGCGCGATAATGTCTGAGGGCAGGAGTGACTCCACGCTGTTCGGATCGTCAAGTGCCAGATCTGCAGCATGCGCATGAATCCAGACACCAAGGCAAGCGGCCTCAGTAGGAGGGTAGTGCTGCGCCAATAGAGATAGGATAATGCCCGTAAGCACATCACCAGATCCTCCTACAGCCATACCTGCGTTGCCATGCATTTTGTTCACATAGCAGCTTTCTGTGCGGCTCTGAGGGTGGAAGATGCGGGTGTGATGTCCTTTGAGCACTACTATTACTCCTTGCTTCTCTGCCAGTACGAGTGGGTCGATGTCGAGACGTTTCATCTCGCCTGGGTGAGGGGTGAGGATGGTGCCTTGAGGGAGCAGTTGTATCCAATCGGGGTGGAGGGCAAGGATGTTGAGAGCATCGGCATCGAGCACCAGAGGCAATGGCTTGTTTGTGAGAAGCCACCTGTGCAGTGCCTCTTGTGTCTCAGGATGTAGTCCCAGTCCTGGACCTATGCCCATTACTTCGGTTCCTTCGGGCACTTCGATGCGGGTGTGTCTTTCGGCATTGGCATCGCATTCGCACTTTGCTTCAGGGATTCCCAGCTGCAGTATGTCATAGCCGCACGCAGGTACTCGCACCGTGAGCAGTCCCACGCCACTTCGCATGCAGGCACGTGCTGCGAGCAATGCTGCTCCCATCATGCCCTTGCTGCCCGCTGCAAGCAGTGCACGTCCGTAGTCTCCCTTATGACTCTCCGGCTTGCGCGCTCTATACCAGCTGGCCACCAGCTCAGGGGTAATCAGTCTCTCTTCCATCGTCATACTATATGTTGATTAGCAGGTTTATGCCAAGGTGAAATAAAACTCCAGTCCGCCCTCTTTTCGGTTATGAACAGAGATGGTGCCCCCATGCAGTAGAACGGCGTTCTTGACGATGGCGAGGCCTAAGCCCGTGCCACCCAGACGGCGGCTGCGGCCCTTGTCGATGCGGTAGAAGCGCTCGAAGATGCGCGACAGATGCTCCTCGGGGATGCCGGGGCCGTTGTCATAATAGTGGAATCTGCCATTGCCATCGACGCTGATGCCGATGGTGGACTCCTTGCCAGCATAGGCTATACTGTTATCGATGAGGTTACGGAAGATGGAATAGACCATCGAGGCATTGCAGTAGAGCGTGAGCGAGTGGGGCAGCTGATTGCTGACGGTCATGTGCTGTAGTTCGAGCTTCAATGCCACTTCGTCGAGGATGCTGCGTACCAGTTCGGCCACGTCGATCTGCTCGCGTACCAGCGTGTGGCTCTCGCTCATGCGGTTGAGGGTCGAGATATCCTGCACCAGGGCATTGAGACGTTGTGACTGCGAGTAGCTACGCTCCAGAAAGTGGGTCAGCTGCTCGTCGGTGATGTTGCCTGAGCGGCGTGCCTCGAGGATGGTCTCCAGATATCCTTGTATCGAAGCGACAGGAGTCTTCAGCTCATGGGCGATGTTGTGGCTCAGCTCATATTTATACTGGTTGTATTGCTGCTCGAGTCGGAGCTTGGTCTGCAGCTCGATGTTCTGGGTTTCGGTCTCGCCCATGCGGCGGGTCATGTAGAGGAAGAGCGCAATCAGGATAGCCGTTATCAGTGTGGCTGCAATCAGGTAATGCTTGTCTGCAGCAAAGCTCTGGCGCAATTGCGTGTCGTAGGGTAATGCACTTCGTACGATGACACTGTCACCTATCAATGTTGCGGAATAGAAATAGTCGATGCCAGTGGTCTCGGATGAGCGGATTACGGCATAGCCACTACCATGCTGCAAAGCCTGCTGCACCTCAGGGCGGTTCAGGTGATTGAGATGCGGTAGGCCCGCAATGCTGTCGGTCGATTCGTAGAGGACATTGCCCTGCAGGTCGATGATGGTCAGTCGGATGCTGTCAGATGCCTCACGGTGCGTTTTGTTATACTCCTGTAACCGGGTCTGTAGCAGGTCGATATGATGATTCTCTTCGCGATGCAGGACGTAGATGGTCATCGAGGCGGCGAAGAGCAGGAAAAGGCTGATGATGGCGATCAGGAGCCGATAGTTTTGTTTCATCCTAACTAATACCTAATAACTACTAACTCTGCATGATTAAAGCAGCTTGAACATATATCCATAACCCGATCGGGCCGTAATACACCTGCCATATTCCTCGCCCAACTTCTTGCGCAGGCGAGCAATGGTCACGTCGACCGTGCGGTCCAATACACACACATCGTCGGGCCAAACCTGGTCGAGAATCTCCTGACGGCTGAAGGTTCGTCCCTGATGTC
>DCIF01000115.1 GCA_002315795.1 Bacteroidales bacterium UBA1733 | reverse complement strand
AAGAGTGGATCTCTAAATCTAGACTGATAAGCTGCTGCCTTAATGCCTCAGGATGATCTCCACTCCACTTACCATGATGATCGAAGCTGTAATAACGGCCATTCTGCGCATGTAATTCCGGTTCGTAAGGAGAGTCGGACAGAATGCGAAGCAACGAAGAGGCAATGCTGGCCGGATTGAACAACACTCCCCACGGATTGCACAGTACCGGAAGCCAGGAGGCTTCGAGCCACTGGCCGATATGATCTGTAAAACAGGAGCCAAGCAACATAATCCCCTCACCTCGATCTATCAATCGAGGCAAGGGGATACGTTCTATTTCTGTCCGTAACTTAATCATCCGTTTTCTGCTTCTTCTGATCCTTACCAGTCAAAGCACGCCAGGCTCGTTTGCTACGATTCTTGATTGTATCAGCCTGAACGGCTGCTTTATTACCAAATCGCTTACTTTTAGACACTGTACTGTCGGCTACAACTTTAGCTCCGTCAGCCACCTGTTTGCTCTTGGAACGGATACTATCGATAATAACTTCGGTCTTACCCTTGCCGTCATCCTGAGGACGAGCAGTCACAACAGGAGTCAATAGAGAAGCAGAGACTATGGTCAGTGCAAAAATCAAAATACACTTTTTCATTGATTTCTAATTTTTTAGACTTTATGAATTGGGATTATCTTCCCGCTTCTTCTTATTTTCCTCAAATTTATCGTATGCTTCAACAATACGCTGAACGAGTCGATGACGGACAATATCCCGTTTATCAAACTCAATCGTAGCAATGCCAGGAATACCCTTCAAGATACGCTGCGCCTGTATCAAACCGGAAGTAACATTGTGAGGGAGGTCAATCTGACTCATGTCTCCGGTCACGATCATGCGAGCACCTAAGCCAAGACGAGTCAGGAACATCTTGATCTGCGGAGCAGTAGTATTCTGCGCCTCGTCGAGAATGATGATGGCATCGCTGAGTGTTCGTCCTCGCATATAAGCCAATGGAGCGATCTGAATGACGTTGGTCTCAAGCAGTTCTTTCAGCTTGACGGCTGGAATCATATCCTCCAGAGCATCATAAAGAGGCTGCAGATACGGATCGAGCTTGTCTTTCATTTCACCAGGTAGGAAGCCAAGTTTCTCACCTGCCTCAACAGCCGGACGAGAAAGGATAATCTTGCGGATCTCCTTATTCTTTAAAGCACGAACCGCCAAGGCAATGGCTACATAGGTCTTGCCAGAACCGGCAGGACCTAAAGCGAAGCAGAGATCATTGCGGTTGAAGGCATCGACCAGAGCTTTCTGATTCGCAGTACGTGCCGTGATCGGTTTGCCATTGACACCATAAATAATCAAAGAGTCATGTTTCTTCTCTACCGGTCCATCACCATTATAATAACCGAGGATAATATCTTCATTGAGTTTATTATACTCGTTGCAATAACGGATCAGCTTCGTGATGAAAGCTTCGAACATCTCAATATCCTCCTCGTCACCATAGACCTTAATAGCCCTACCCCTAGCCGCAAAACGCAACTTAGGATAGAGGGTCTTCAGCAGCAGGATATTGCTGTTGTTCGTACCATAGAAGATAACAGGATCTGCCTGTTCGAGAATGATTACTTTTTCGATCATGTTAATTATCTTATCCAGAGAAGTTCACGATACTTTGGCATTGGCCAGATGTTATCATCAACGATCTCTTCGAGCTGGTCAATTGGCTTACGGATCTGTGTCAGACTCTCTGCAATATCATAATATGCCATTGCCTTCTCATAGCCATCAGACAAACGGTTGGCCACACGACGTTTTTCAGTCATGGCATCGACCTTAGTCTTGATCTCTGAGTTGTAAGCTGCAATCTTCTTGATGATAGCGATCTCTGGCGCAGAAAGTGACTCCCAAGCGCCTGGGAAGAGATTTTTCATCATAGCCACATTCTTGAGCAACTGACTCTGATAAGACATTGCAGCCGGGATGATATGGTTGATGGCCAAATCGCCAAGAACACGACCCTCAATCTGGACGAGCTTGACATACGTCTCAAACTTTACTTCATTACGTGCATGCAACTCAGCCGCAGTGAAGATTCCCAGTTTCTCGAACATCTCAACAGAGTCGGCCTTGACATTCTCAAGGAACATTTTTGGCACACATCGCTCGATGTCCAAACCTCGCTTGGCAGCCTCCTTTGGCCATTCCTCTGAGTACCCATTGCCGTCGAAGCAAACGGTATCAATAATCTCGGCAATGATAGGCTTCAAGGTTTTCATCACAGCCACCTTGACACTGGCGCCTGATGCCATCTCCTTGTCAACAGCTGCCTTGAAATCAATAAGTTGCTCTGCAACCATAGCGTTGAGTGTGGTCATTGCTGCAGAGCAATTGGCCTTTGAACCTACTGCTCGGAACTCAAAACGATTACCGGTGAATGCAAATGGCGATGTACGGTTACGATCCGTATTATCAACAAAAATCTCTGGAATCTCGACCAACCCAAGATCGTAAGCCTGCTTACCAGCAAGGACGATATCAGTATCATCTGGTACCGTCTGAAGCTTGCGGAGTGCATCGGTCATGGTCTTACCAAGGAAGGCAGAAACAATGGCAGGTGGCGCTTCGTTAGCACCTAGACGATGAGCATTCGTAGCCGAAGCAATCGTAGCTTTGAGCAATGCACCATGACGCTTTACCGCCATCAGGACATTGATGAAGAATGTCATGAACTGCAAGTTCGACATCGGATCCTTACCAGGAGCCAACAAGATAACTCCTGTGTTGGTTGAAAGACTCCAGTTATTATGCTTTCCAGAACCATTGATTCCCTCAAATGGTTTCTCATGCAACAGCACACGGAAACCATGCTTACGTGCCAGTCGCTTCATCACTCCCATGATGAGCATGTTCTGATCGACCGCCAGATTACACTCGCCAAAGATCGGAGCAAACTCAAACTGATTAGGAGCCACCTCATTATGGCGCGTCTTCATCGGAATGCCGAGGCGATGACCCTGTATCTCCAGATCCTTCATGAAAGCCTGTACGCGAGTAGGAATCTGGCCAAAATAATGGTCATCCATCTGCTGGTTCTTGCTCGAAGCATGTCCCATAAGGGTTCTGCCAGTTGCAATCAGGTCAGGACGAGCCGCATAAAGTGCATCATCGACCAAAAAATATTCCTGTTCCCAACCCAGATTAGCATGAACACCGGTCACTTCCGGATCGAACAGCTGACAGACAGGAACTGCCGCATCATTGACTGCCTTCAAAGCCTTCTTCAAAGGGGCTTTATAGTCGAGCGATTCACCCGTATATGATATAAATACGGTAGGAATGAACAGACAATCGTCCATGATAAACACAGGAGAGGTCGGATCCCAAGCTGTATAGCCACGCGCCTCGAAAGTAGCACGGATACCTCCAGAAGGGAAAGAAGAAGCATCTGGCTCCTGCTGCACAAGGTTCGAACCTGCAAATTCCTCAATCATACCACCCTTCCAGTCATACTCCATGAAAGAGTCATGTTTCTCGGCAGTGGTGTCAGTCAATGGCTGGAACCAGTGGCAACAATGAGTCACACCATGCTCCATGGCCCACTGTTTCATACCAGCTGCTACGCCATCGGCCACCTTACGATCCAGATGATGACCATTATCAATACAATCCAATAGTGCACGGAGGGTCTTGGCATCAAGATACTTCTGCATCTTCTCACGGTTGAAAACTAATTCGCCGAAATACTCTGAAGGACGGCCATGCGGAACCTCCACATCCACTGCGCGCTTCTTGAAAGCCTGCTCAATGGCATCAAATCTCTGTTTGCTCATTCTATTTATTAATTGTAATTCTTGCGGTGCAAAGTTACATTGTTTTCCATTCACCTCCAAATTTTTACTTATATATTTAAAGAAAAAATGAGTCTCATTTTCATAATGAAATCCACAAATAGGGTTTTGCTTTCAAATTTCTACAAAAATAAGGGAAATTAAAGAAAATAAAATTCATAAAAATAACAAATCACAATAATATTCCTATATAAAACTTGATGAAATTGTGGAAAAAGATGCTAATAATTCCATTAATACAGACAAAAACATCTTTCATTTTACCATTTATCTACATAATATTAAAGCAAAATGTAAGCGACTAAACCAACGAATTTCCAGCAGAAGAAAATATTTCGGGAAATATTTGGCAGTAATTATAAAAGTATGTATATTTGCGCTCGACTATTATATTTTTTGTATATGAAAACCTTAACCACGCTCTACTTCCGCCAGGCATGGCGAACGATGGACAAAAAATCCTTATGGGGGAAAGGATACATTCTTTTCTGCATCTGGATGTTAGAAGCCTCCCTGGGTTTTGCCTTGCTTTATGATGACCAGATCGCACATCTCCTGGCCAAATTAGCACCAGCCATCGTGGCCATCTTCGCCGCCATTTGTTTTCTTCCTGACCTTTTCTATCGTTTCATTTTCACAGACGACACAGTAGCAATGGACGCCTTCCTGAAATCTCGTCCGATAAGCCAGGAGAAGTGGGAGAAATTTCTCTGGCTGCAGCAACTCTGGAAACTTGACAACTGGCAGATGTCTATTCTATGGGCTCCGATCAGTCTCATCGTCCTGCCTTTCGGATGGGCCGTTTGCCTGTTATTACTACTTTATCTGATCTCTGTATTCAATGGCATCATTATGATGGAGATGAGAGGAGGAGACACCTACAACGAACAGAGCAGAAAGAATCTGAAGGCCACAGATAACCGTTTCATCGAACGGCTGACCAAGAGCAGTGTCTTTGCCTTACAGATCAAGAGTTTTATCCGCTCAAAACGTCTGAAGACAACGACCTTATTCCTTACGCTCTATTTCGCAGCATTCGGCTATTATCAGTCTTCAATTTCAGCTAACAGCCCTGCAGACATCCAGTTCTTGGCATTCTTCTTTATGCTGTTTGCCATCATTTTTCCTTCGCTCAACCTTGCGCAGTATGCCATGGGCATTGAGGCGAACTATTTCAATGGATTGTGGTCAAAACCGCTATCACTTAAGAGACTGTTGGAAGATAAGTATCGACTGTACTCGGTCATCACTATTGCCTCATCATTGGTATGGATCCCAGCTTGTATTCTCGGATGGGTTTCCTGGTGGCACTTCATAGGATGTGTCATCTATGGTATTGGATTCTGCAACACATCGTCTATGATCAATGGCTTCAAGTGCTCTCCATTCGACATCTTCGGCAAAGCTTTCTTCAACTACCAGGGAACAGGCAGTACCTTTAGCATCAAACTGATTATCGTGATGATCATCACAAACGTCGTCCCAATTGTCCTTTGGATTTTTGCCTCTCCTATCTTGTTCTGTCTCATCATCTCCTGCCTCGGGATAGCAGGACACTTCCTGCGACACAGATTCTTCGATCTGCTGATGAAAGATTTTGAGAAGCACAAGTATGAATACATGGAGAAGTATAACACCAAATAACGAAAACAACTATGAATGTCCAGATAAATAATCTTCGCAAAGAATATAACGGAATCACCGTTCTCAACGTACCTACACTCACATTGAACGAAGGCGAACTCATCGGTCTTGTTGGCAACAATGGTGCAGGCAAGACAACCTTGATGCGACTGATCCTCGACCTCATTCAGGCCACAGAAGGATCGGTTGAAAATGACGGCCACCCGGTTGCAACCGACGATGCATGGAAAGAATACACCGGTTCTTTCATAGATGACTCGTTCCTCATTAACTTCTATACGCCAGAAGAATACTTCGACTTCATTGCCGAAGTCTATGGCATCTCCAAAGACGAGTTGCAAACACGCTTGCTGCAATATGAAGAGCTGATGGCCGGAGAAATCCTAGGCAAGAAGAAGCTGATCAAGGAATTTTCTATGGGCAATCGACAGAAGATCGGCATCATCGGTGCCATGATCATCCATCCAAAATTCCTGATGCTCGATGAACCCTTCAATTACCTCGATCCATCGAGTCAGATTCTCGTAGCACGTATGCTTGAAGAGATGAATAAGACGCAGGGTACCACCATCCTCATCTCAAGTCATAATCTCACCTCAGTAACCGACATCTGCACCCGCATCCTATTGCTCGAGAAAGGCACTATGATCAAAGATCTGGTCAACGAACCGGATAATACTACTTTACAAGAGCTAGAAACCTATTTTACACATTAAGCCAATCTATAACGTCACATAGACCTATCCTTTTTCGTAAAATCATTTAAATTTGTACGCGCAGACGCGAAATTTATATAAAATTTGCTCGTATTTCGAAAAAAAATAGTACCTTTGCGCCAATTCTCCACCCAAAATCGAACAAAAAGGAGATTTTTAGACGTATGAGCAAAACCAAGATTCTCTTCATCAACACCGAAGTCATGCCCTATCTACCTGATGGCCGCACATCCGCTATTGGACGGCAGCTACCACAGGAACTTCAGGATGCAGGACACGAGATTCGCACGTTCATGCCACGTTTTGGCGTGATCAATGAGCGTCGCAATCAGTTGCATGAGGTGATCAGACTCTCTGGTATGAATCTCATCATCAATGAGACCGACCATCCGCTCATCATCAAAGTAGCAAGCATCCAATCTGCACGAATGCAGGTATATTTCATCGACAACGATGACTATTTTACCAAACGTGAGATGTACGGTGATGAAAAAGGATATTACCAGGACAACATAGAGCGTTGCGTTTTTTATGCTCGCGGTGTAATCGAGACCATCCGAAAACTCCGCTGGAAGCCAGATGTCGTTTACTGTCAGGGTTGGTTCAGTGCTATCGCTCCCGTCTATATCAAGAAGAGCTTTGCGGAAGATCCCTGTTTCCGTGGAGTAAAAATTGTATTCGCTGCGTTTGACAATGCATTCAGTGGCACACTGCATGGTAATATCTATGCTACCGTGAAGCGTGAAGGTGTCCTCAAAGCCGATATCGTTGAGCTTAAAGACAAGATCATTGACTGCACAGCACTCTGCCGTCTGGCAGCAAAGTTCAGTGACGGTATCGTCATTTCAGACGAGACACCAGAGGCTGACGCCCTTCGTGAATATGCCAAGGAGCGCAACATCCCTGTGCTTGAAGCCACAGAGCAGGAGATTGACGTAGTAAAATACGACGCTTTCTTCGAACAATTCAACACAGAAACTGACGAAAAAGAAGATTAATAGCAAAATCAAGTGAAAATATTTATGAACAAAGCCAAGCAGTTGTTCTTTTCTGCCTTGGCAATATGCATGCTGACAATCGTTGCTTCATGCAAGGATGATGTCTCTGAGATCGGATATACCACCCGTCCAGACAACGACAAAGTGCGTATTATTACAGACACACTCCAATGCGGAGTAGCAACGGCTTATCGCGACTCAATCTTTGTTCGCACTGGCTATCCATTGCTCGGCAATATCACCGATCCTGAATATGGCAGCATCAAGGCAGGCTATCTGGCGCAGTTCTATGCCAGCACGAAGTTAGGTCTTACCTACATGGACGGAGACTCGATCATTTTCGATATTCTCCGCACTTCCGTTCCTCAGGATTTAGGCCTGGATACCAAGGATGTCTTTACATCACGTTTTGACTCTTTGGTCAACAATGATCTGGACTCGCTGACGCTTCGTATTTACTACACTACCTACTACGGAGACTCACTCAGTCCTATGCAGCTTAGCATCTATGCGCTCAACAAAGATGCAAAGTTGGAAAACGAACCCGAGAAGGCATTCTACAGCAACAATGACTTTTCGAAGTATTATGACGTAGCGCATCTGCTTGGCAAGAAAGCATATACCTCGGCTAACCGCGAACTGAGCAGCGAACAGATCTCTGAAGCCGGCTCTGCCTATATCGAGGTTCGACTTGATGAGGAAGTTAAGAACAAGTTCTTCCGCAGCGCTGTAGAGGCAGCCATTGCCAGAGACAAAGACGGTAAGGCCAGCTATCCCGATTATAAGGATATCTTTTCAAGCATCTCTTCGATGCGTGAGAATTTCCTTTCTGGCGTTGCCATCCAGCCTACTTTTGGCGATGGTTCGATCATCAAGGTCTTCAACACCGCCGTCTGGTTCTATTATCGCTCATTGCACCGTTACAACAAAGATGGTACCATCTTGCGTAACGCGACCGATACGGCAGACTCTACCTACGTGACATCGCATGTTCAGGTGATGGCCGTAACTCCAGATGTTGTGCAGATGGCCAGCCTGGATCTGAAAGATATCAAGAAAGATGATCGTCTGCAGGATAAAGAATCCGCATACATCACCTCTCCACAAGGCTATTATGCTACGGTTGATCTGCCGGTAGGTCATGCTATCCGCCACATGATGGATAATGAGTACCGTCAGGATTCTGCGTACTTCCTAGGTGGCGCCAACTTCTATCTGATGTGTCAGAAGCCACAAGGTGCGCTACTCAGTAGCAATCCTGTAAACTATGTCATGATGGTAGAAGAAGCTCACATGAACAAGTTCTTCGAGGAAAGCAAGACACCAGAATCAAAATCTTCAGCCATCGGAGCTTATGTAGCAGACTCTGTTTACAATCAGATCTACTATTATTCTTTTGGCAACTTGAGTTCGCTTGTATTAGGATTGGCGGCCAATGAAGATTATGGTGGATGGAACAAAGAAATGGATACACCTATCGAATGGGCGAAGAAGATTCAAGTGAAGAATCCTTATAGTTTCCTTCCTTGGATTAACTTGAGTGGCAAGACCAACGACGATTACCGTAATAATGCAACGCTTCGCAAAGACGTTCAGGAGGCTCTGGATCGTTTTGTAGTACGCATGGCAGTCATTCCTGTGGATGTTACGACCAATTCGTCTGGCACGGTTCAATCTGTGAGCAACTATATTCTGCCGACAGCCATCAAAGTGAAGCGTGACCAGAGCAAGCAGTATCTGCAGTTCATCTATACGCTTGGTGGAGCACTTTAAAAGAAGAAACTACCTATTATATTTAATAAGGAGTAACAAACTAACAAATTAATATTGCGTTATGACCGACCGTCTTTACATCTTCGACACCACACTGCGTGACGGAGAACAGGTCCCTGGATGCCAGTTGAACACTGTGGAGAAGATCCAGGTGGCTAAGGCTCTTGAGACTCTGGGTGTAGACATCATCGAGGCAGGTTTCCCTATCTCGAGTCCGGGAGACTTCAATTCTGTAGTTGAAATTTCTAAGGCCGTTACCTGGCCCACTATCTGTGCGCTCACACGTGCCGTACAGAAGGATATTGACTGTGCTGCTGAAGCCCTAAAGTTTGCTAAGCACAAGCGTATCCACACAGGTATTGGTACCAGCGACAGCCACATCAAGTATAAGTTCAACTCTACACGCGAGGAGATCATCGAGCGTGCCGTTGCAGCTGTCAAGTATGCTCGCAACCTTGTGGATGAGGTAGAGTTCTACGCTGAGGACGCTGGACGTACCGACAACGAGTATCTGGCCAAGGTAGTCGACGCCGTAGTTCGTGCTGGTGCTAAGGTTATCAACATCCCTGACACCACCGGTTACTGCATGCCATGGGAGTTCGGCGCAAAGATCAAGTATCTCTGTGACCACGTAGAGGGTATTGCCAATGGCGATGCTATTCTTTCCACTCATTGTCACAACGACCTGGGTATGGCCACTGCCAACACCATCTCTGGTGTCGTCAATGGTGCTCGTCAGGTAGAAGTTACCATCAATGGTATTGGTGAACGTGCCGGCAATACTTCTCTTGAGGAGATTGCCATGATCATCAAGTGCCACCAGGCCACTATGCCAGTCACTACCAACATCAACACAACCAAGATCTGGCCAACCAGCCGTCTGGTAAGTTCGTTGATGAATATGCCTGTACAGCCCAACAAGGCTATCGTCGGCAAGAACGCTTTTGCACACTCTTCTGGTATCCATCAGGATGGTGTTCTCAAGAACGTACAGACTTACGAGATCATGGATCCAAAGGATGTCGGTATCGACGAGAATTCAATCGTTCTCACCGCGCGTTCTGGTCGTGCAGCTCTTCGTCACCGTCTCTCTGTCCTCGGCATCGAGATGGAGGGTGAGAAGCTCGACAAGACCTACGAGGCATTCCTCCGTCTGGCAGACAAGAAAAAGGAGCTCAATGATGATGACCTCCTCATGCTCGTTGGTGCAGAGAAGGCTGAGGGCAACCACATCCAGCTCGAATCCCTGCAGGTAACTACAGGTAAGGGGGTCACTCCTATCGCAGCTATCCGCTTGAAAGTGGCTAATGAGATGTTCGAATCAGCAGGTATCGGCAACGGTCCTGTCGATGCATCTATCAACGCGCTCAAGCAGATTATCAAGCGTGAAATGACCCTTAAGGAGATGACCATCCAGGCTATCTCTAAAGGCTCAGATGACAGCTGTAAGGTACACATGCAGGTGGAACACAACGGCCATCTCTACTACGGCTTCGGCACCGACACTGATATTGTAACTGCTTCTATCGAGGCTTATATTGACTGTATTAACAAATTCAAATAATGAAAACCCTTTTCGACAAAATATGGGATGCACATGTCGTTGAAGTAGTCAAGGACGGTCCTACCCAACTCTATATTGACCGCCTCTATGCACATGAGGTAACTTCTCCACAGGCATTTGACACCTTGCGCGACAAGGGCATCAAAGCTTTCCGCGCTGATCATGTCGTAGCGATGCCTGACCACAATACTCCTTCTGACCAGCAGTTGGAGATTGGTGATGCTATCGGCTGCAAGCAGGTTGAGACACTCTCAAAGAACTGTGCTGAATTCGGCATCAAACACTTTGCTATGGGTACCAAGGATAATGGTATCATCCACGTCGTTGGTCCTGAGAAGGGTCTTTCTCTTCCTGGCATGACCATTGTCTGTGGCGACTCACACACCTCTACTCACGGTGCAGTTGGCGCTATCGCTATGGGTATCGGCACTTCAGAGGTGGCTCAGGTTCTTGCTTCTCAGTGTATCCTTCAGAGCAAGCCAAAGACCATGCGTATCAACGTAGAGGGCGAACTCAAACCAGGTGTTACTGCCAAGGACGTAGCTCTTTATATCATGTCACAGATGACCACTTCCGGTGCTACTGGCTATGCTGTTGAGTATGCTGGATCCGTAGTTCGCAACATGACCATGGAAGGCCGTCTGACCCTCTCTAACCTTTCTATCGAGATGGGTTCACGTGCGGGCCTTATTGCTCCTGACGAGACCACTTTCGCTTACCTCAAAGGACGTGAGTACGCTCCTAAGGGAGAAGCATGGGATAAGGCAGTCGAGGAGTGGAAGAAACTCAAGAGCGACGATGATGCTGTCTTCGACAAGGAAGTTACCTACCGTGCAGAGGATATCGCCCCACGTATCACTTATGGCACCAACCCAGGTGCAGGTATTGCTGTTGATGGCAACGTTCCTACCACTGACGGCATGAGCGAAGCAGAGAAGGCTCAGTTCCTCTCACAACTTGCTTATATGCAGTGGCAGCCAGGTCAGAAGCTTGAGGGCACACCAGTAGATTATTGCTTCCTCGGTGCTTGTACCAATGGCCGTATTGAGGATTTCCGTGCTTTCGCAAGCGTTGTCAAGGGCAAGAAGAAGGCTGACAATGTCGTAGCATGGTTGGTTCCTGGCTCATGGCTTGTACGTCAGCAGATTATTGACGAAGGAATCGATAAGATCCTTGAGGAGGCAGGCTTCGAGCTCCGTCTGCCATCATGTTCGTCATGTCTGGCCATGAACCCAGATAAGGTACCTGCTGGCAAGCTGGCTATCTCTACCTCTAACCGCAACTTCGTAGGTCGTCAGGGCCCTGGTGCCCGCACCATTCTGGCTTCACCACTCACCGTAGCTGCATCAGCTATCACGGGTGTTGTCACCGATCCTCGCACTATGCTTGCTGCTGCTCCTGAGGAGAAGGAAGTTCGCAAAGTTATCGAGGGAACTCCAGACAAATGTCCAATGTGTGCATTCGGCCAGCAGACTGCTACTGCAGAAGCTGCCGATGGCAAGAAGGCTACTCACAACGCAATGTCTGTGATTAAATCTACCTGCTTGCCAATCAACATTGACAACAACAACACAGACAATATCATTCCTGCTCGTTACTTGGCATTCACCACTCGTGATCCTAAGTTCTATGGCGATGCTTTCATGCACGACATCCGTTACAACGCTCAGAACGAGCCAGTAGCCGACTTCGTAATGAATCAGGCTCCATTCAACGAGATTCCTTCTGAAGGCAAGCGCGAGATCATCATTGGTGGCAAGAACTGGGGTTCTGGTTCAAGCCGTGAGCATGCAGCATGGGCCATCGCTGGCTATGGCACACGCGTGGTTATCTCTTCTTCGTTCGCTGATATCCACCGCAACAACCTTCTCAACTGCTTCGTGCTCCCAGTCATCGTTACTGAGGACTTCCGTCAGGAACTCCTGGCTTCTGTAGCAGCTGATGCCAATGCTGTAGTGACTGTCGATCTTCCTAACCAGACCGTTACCAACGAGGCAACTGGTCACTCAGAAAAGTTCGAAATCAACGGGTACAAGAAGTACTGCTTGATGAATGGTTACGACGATATCGACTACCTCTTGAGCAAGAAGGAGAATATTGAGAAGTACGAAACTTCAAAATAACAAGTAACAAATATCAAATATCAGAATTTTGAAATTCGAAATATTAGATACAACACTGAGAGATGGAGAGCAGACCTCAGGCGTAGCGTTCAGCTCGTCTGAGAAGCTCTCCATCGCCCGTAAGCTCATCGAGGAAGTTGGTGTCAACCGACTTGAGGTCGCTTCTGCTCGCGTTTCTGATGGAGAGTTCCTCTGCGTCAAGAAAGTCTGCGAATGGGCCGCTTCTGCCAGTCATATTGATAAGATAGAGATTCTTGGTTTCTGCGATAATGGTGCCTCGATCCAGTGGATCTGTGAAGCAGGAGGCAAGGTCATCAACCTCTTGACCAAAGGTTCGGAGAAGCATTGTCGTGGTCAGCTCAAGAAAGAACCAGCTCAACACTGGGAGGATGTCCGCAAAAATATAGATATGGCTGTCAACGCCGGCCTCAGCGTCAACATTTACCTTGAGGACTGGAGCAATGGCATGAAAGATTCTCCGGAGTATGTCATGTCTATGGTTGATGCGCTCAAAGATGCTCCTATCAAGCGTTTCATGTTGCCAGACACCCTTGGCATCCTGGCACCAGGCCAGACACGCTCCTATATCATGCAGATGACCGAGCGTTATCCTGAGCTTCACTTTGACTTCCACGCGCACAACGACTATGATCTGGCTGTGGCTAACGTACTCGCTGCAGCATCTGCTGGCTGTAAGGGTATCCACACCACGGTCAATGGCCTTGGCGAACGTGCAGGAAATGCTTCGCTCAGCAGTGTCGTTGCCGTGCTGCATGATATGTTACCAGAGGCAGAGACCACTATTAACGAGAAGGCCATCAACGACATCAGCCGTACTGTAGAAAGCTATTCTGGCATCGGTACCGCTGCCAACACGCCAATCGTTGGTGAAAATGTCTTTACACAGACTGCTGGAGTGCATGCTGATGGTGATAAGAAAGGCAAACTCTATGTCAATGCTTTGCTGCCAGAGCGCTTCGGACGTAGTCGTGAGTATGCGCTTGGCAAGATGAGTGGCAAGGCCAACATTGAGCAGAATCTCAAACTCCTTGGCATCCACCTCAGCGATGATGATATGCGTCGTGTCACCAAACGCATCAATGAACTTGGAGACAAGAAGGAACTTGTCACCATCGACGATCTGCCTTACATCATCTCCGACGTACTGCACCACGACACACCAAGTGATCGCATCCAGTTGCTCTCCTATATGGTCTCAACCGCTTATGGTCTGCATCCACAGGCTTGCGTCAAACTCGAGATCAATGGCCAGGCTTACGAAGAGAGTGCCACTGGTGATGGTATGTTCGATGCCTTCGTCCGTGCCGTCCGCCACATCTATCGTTTAAAGCTCGGACGCACCTTCCCTTGGCTTACCAACTACGTCGTTACCATCCCTCCAGGAGGTCGCACCGACGCTTTGGTACAGACAGCCATCTCTTGGGAATACAATGGCAAAGTCTATCGCACTCGTGGACTTGATGCCGATCAGACCGAAGCAGCTATCAAGGCGACGATCAAGATGCTCAATCTGATTGAAGAAACATTCTAAGAGACCCTCCCTGACCTTCCCTCTAGGGAGGAAGTCTACTGTGGGTCATGTTATAGAAAAGGAATAATATTATTAACTTATAAAACCGCACACCTCCGGGGAAGTAATACTAACTAGTAATACTCCCTCCCTATGAGGGAGGGTTGGGGTGGGTCTATATGAATTTAAAAATCGCAGTGCTGGCCGGTGATGGCATCGGACCAGAGATCATGGAGCAGGGTGTAGCCGTAGTTGCTGCCGTTGCTAAGAAGTTCGGTCACGAAGTTAGTTTCAAGGAGGCTCTCTGTGGTGCTCACGCTATCGACGAGGTAGGTGATCCATTCCCAGAGGAGACTTTCCAGACCTGTATGGACGCAGATGCAGTTCTTTTTGCTTCTGTCGGTGATCCAAAGTTCGATAACAATCCTAACGCTAAGGTACGTCCTGAGCAGGGTCTTTTGGCCATGCGTAAGAAGCTCGGACTCTTCGCTAATATCCGTCCTGTAACTACTTTCGACTGCCTCATCCACAAGTCACCACTCAAGGACAGCATCGTTAAGGGAGCAGACTTCATCTGCATTCGTGAGCTCACCGGTGGTATGTACTTCGGCAAGAAGGAAGAGCCAACCATCAACGCTAATGGCGTAGAGGAGGCTCTCGATACCAACTACTACACACGTCCAGAAGTTGAGCGTATCCTCAAGGTTGCTTACCAGTACGCTCGTCAGCGTCGCAACCACCTCACCGTAGTCGATAAGGCTAACGTCCTTGCTTCTTCACGTTTGTGGCGCAAAGTAGCTCAGGAGATGGCTCCACAGTATCCTGACGTAACTACAGATTTCATGTACGTTGACAATGCTGCTATGCGCATGATCCAGGATCCATGCTTCTTCGATGTCATGGTAACTGAGAATACCTTCGGTGATATCCTTACCGATGAAGGTTCTGTAATCACCGGTTCTATGGGTCTTCTCCCATCAGCATCTACCGGCGAGCACACCCCAGTCTTCGAGCCAATCCACGGTTCATGGCCACAGGGTAAGGGTCTCAACATTGCTAACCCACTGGCACAGATCCTCTCTGCAGCAATGCTCTTCGAGTATTTCGATCTCAAGGAGGAAGGTGCTCTCATCCGCGAGGCTGTCGATGCTTCTCTTGACCAGAATGTCCGCACTCCTGAGATTCAGGTAGAAGGAGGTGCAAAGTATGGCACCAAGGAGGTTGGCGAGTGGATTGTAAACTACATCAACAACAAGTAAGTCAATCTTCATTTGTCATTGTTGACAGATAAAGAATCATTAGTATCACCACCTTTGTTATTCCAAAATATCCAAGGTGGTGATATTTTTCAAATCATAGGTATGTCAGAAGCTATTGCACAGCATTTAGAGAATCATGGCGTCAGAGCGACCGCTGTGAGAATACTTGTATGGCGAACACTGGTCGATATTGACTATGCTTTTGCATTGAGCGATCTTGAAGCACTACTCCCAACCGTTGATAGAAGCACCCTCTTCCGCGCGCTGACTCTCTTTGCCGAGAAAGAGCTGCTTCACATGATTGATGATGGAAGTGGCCAGCATAAATATTGTGTATGTCAGGAACATGGAACCTGTGCAGCAGAAGATCATTGCAATCACGAAAGTGACGAGTGCCGCCATCATCACCATCATGAGTGCCAGCATGTACATCTGACCTGCCTGAAGTGCGGTAAGACATTCTGCCTGAAACAGCAGCACATACCTCATGTCGAAGTACCAGAAGGTTTCGAAGTCAAACACATCTCTTATATTATACATGGCATCTGCCCTCATTGCGCTCATAAGCTTTAGTTTGCAACTCGCTTGCATCCTTTCCTTCCTACCTTTGCACCATCAAATAAAAACGCAAAGATATGGAAGAAATACTTCACTTAATCAATGAGATGGCCCCATTTCTGCTGCTTGGCTTCCTGCTGGCAGGACTGATGCACGCTTTTATTCCAGGCCAGTATTATAGTAAATACCTCTCGAAACCGAATTTTCGTTCGGTGGTCAATGCAGCCATTTTCGGCATCCCTCTCCCCCTTTGTTCCTGTGGAGTGATCCCTACTGCTATGTCTTTGCGTCAGGAAGGCGCATCGAAAGGAGCTGTGGCCTCCTTTCTGATTGCTACACCACAGACGGGAGTAGATTCTATTCTTGCTACTTATAGCCTTATGGGATGGCCATTTGCCGTCATTCGTCCTTTAGCAGCGCTGGCCACAGCGTTGTTAGGAGGAGCAATGGTCAATACAGAGAGGAGTGGAGAGTTAGGAGTGAGGAGTTGTTCAACTCACGAGGTAAAATCAGCTGAAGGTTGCAGTTGTTGCGAGGTAAACCCTGTCGAAGCCACTTTTCTTCAGAAAATTAAGATCGCGCTGCAGTATGCCTTTGTAGAAATGATGGAAGATATTGGCAAATGGCTCGTCATAGGTTTAGTAGTAGCAGGCTTGATCACGGTTCTGGTGCCTGATAGTTTCTTTACCGTCTTCGAAGGCAACACACTCGCTTCTATGGCACTCGTCCTCGTCATTGCCATCCCGATGTATCTGTGTGCTACCGGCTCTATTCCTATTGCTGTAGCTTTGATGCTCAAAGGCCTTACTCCCGGCGCAGCTCTGGTTTTGCTGATGGCAGGTCCTGCCTGCAATATGGCCAGCATCCTGGTTATCCGTAAGGTCTTAGGAGTTAAGACGCTGGTTCTCTATCTGTGTTCAATCATTATCGGAGCCATCGGGTTCGGATGCCTCATCGACTATCTGCAATTCCATGGCATCATCAATTTTCTTGGTTCGTTAAGCACACAGGAAGCTTGTTGTCTCGACGAAGGATCTTCCTGGTTCAGCTGGCTCTGCACCGCGCTACTCGTCGTCCTGCTGCTCCATGCACTCTGGCATGCTAAAGTCAGCCGACATAACCATAGCCACGAGCACAGCCAATCTGATTGCTCAATCCATAATAACGATAACAACATGCAAACATTTATCATCAAAGGCATGAACTGCAATCATTGTCGTGCCGCAGCAGAGAAAGCTCTTCTCAATACTCCCGGTGTCACTTCTGCCACTGTTGACCTTTCAACAACAGAAGCAAAGGTAGAAGGAAAAGCAACCTTCGACCAACTCAAAGAGTCAATCGAAGGTGTAGGATTTAATCTGTTTCCAAAAGAGTAGAATTACCACTCGAACTTCTGGCCCTCTTTCTGAGCGCGTTCGTACTGGATCTTCATCTTCTCTTCTGTAGAAGGCTGGCTGGCAATATCGATATCTGACCACTTCAACTTGGCAGCGTCGATGCCGGCCAGTTTATCTTTTACCTGCTTCATGGTAACCGAAGTACCGGTAGTCCATGGAGAGTAAGTTACTTTGCCATCGGTCACAATGCCAACACGCAGATGTTTTACCTGGCTTTCACGCTTGCCATCGACCTGCTTGATGCTTACAGTGATGGTCTTGGCATCAGAGGTAGCAGACATCGTAGAAACGGCAAAGTCCCCAGAACGATAGCCAAAGCCATCGCCAGCATCCTCATAAAGTGAACCTGTAGCGGTACCGTCAGCAGCCGGATTTACAAGCAGAGTCAGACTATCTACAGCATAGAATTCAGTACTTTGCACGAGGTTAGCCAATGGCACGATAGAACCAGGACGCTGTGCCACGTAAGCCTGATAGTTGTCTTCTGTCTCTTCGAACTTGATGATATCCCAGTCGCCCTTTGGCAACGCTGGCAACACATTCTTCTCTTTCAAAGTCTGGTTGGCCCAACGAGGGATGATCATCAGATCCTTACCGACCATATATACACGCTGTTCGCTGCGCAATGCAGGATCCTGCTCATCGGCTGTGAAGAGTGGACGCATCACAGGTTGACCACTGATGCTTGCTTCACGGAAAAGCGTATAGAAATAGGGCATCAGATAGTAGCGGCGATTCACAGCTGTGCGATACACATCTTCTATCTGCTGGCCAAATACCCAAGGTTCCTGATCGATACAACCCTTGGCATTATGGTTACGTGCAAATGGGAAATAGATACCTGTAGAAACCCAGTGTGCCATCAGTTCCGGATCACAGTCCGCACCGAAGCCACACATATCAGGGCCATTGAAAGGCTGACCAGAGAGACCCAGATTGATGGTCATCGGAATACTCTGCAACAAATGCTCCCATGACGACATGTTGTCACCATTCCAGGTAGCGCCATAACGCTGTCCACCCAGGAAGTTAGAGCGACTCAGGACGAATGGACGCTTATCAGGATGAGCCTGCAAGCTGCCATCGCGTGAAGCACGGATCATATTCATACCATAGAGATTATGATAGCGTACGTGCGAACCATATTCATAATGGCCTTCTCCAACCATGTGGATGGCATCCTCGTCCATCGTAGCATTAACACCTTCAAAAACTGCCGGTTCGTTCATATCGTTCCAAAGGCCATCGATGCCATTATTACGGATGAAATCGCGTGTCAGACCACTCCACCAGGTACGAACCTCCGTACGGAAGAAATCCGGGAAGTTACACTGACCTGGCCATACGCGGCCTTCGAAAGGCTTTCCGTCTGGCTTCTTCACAAAGAAGTCGAACTCCTTGCCCTGGTCATAAAGGAAATACCCTGGCTCGACTTTCACACCCGGATCGATCATATAGACAGCCTTCATGTTCTGGTCATGGATGTGCTTGTAAAGGTCTTTAGGATCTGGGAAATATTTCGGGGAGAACGTGAAGACACGGAAGTCGTTCATATAGTCAATATCCATCCATACAACATCACAAGGGATCTTCTTATCGCGAAATGTATCAACGATTTCCTTCACACGTGTATCAGGGAAGTAGCTATAGCGACACTGCTGATAACCGACGGCCCAGAGAGGAGGCATCTCCATCGGACCAGAGAGACGTGCCAACTCAGCCAGCACCTCACTGGTAGAATTACCCTCAATGACAACGACACGAAAAGCTGGTCCCTCGCTCTCAAAGCGGATCTCACCATTAAGTGTCAAACGCGATTTCCAGGTATTATCGGCTATCACACCGTATGCAGTTCCATCCTTGCGAAGGCCTAAAACCCAAGGATGACTCTGATAGAGATTCTTACCATCGTTGGTAAAATAGCCATAATTATCCTGGTTCCAGAAGATCACTTCACGATCATTACGACGCAGCGGACCAGCCACTTCACCCGTACCATAAAGATCATCATCTGCACCAATCCGGATGGTAGCGACAGACTTTCCATCGGTCTCTGAATACTCAGGACGCAACTTCCAGTCGGCGGGAACCGCTCCCTCTGGCGACAGGTCATGTAAGAAAATAGGAGAAGGAGAATGTGCCTCTGCCTGATAGTTGGCAGGATAGAAAACCGCCACATTAGTGTCTGTCAGATACGACTGTTGCGCCATAGCTCCCACCGTGAGAGACGCAAGGCTCAAAGCAAGAATTATTTGTTTCATGAACAATAACTGATATGTAGATTATGAAATTACACTGCAAAGATACAATAAAAATAGGAAACTTCCGCACTACTGATGGCATAATATAAAAAAATGCCATCAATATTTACCTCTATTAATAATAATATCAGCGATTTATAATCCTCGAACAAGTCAGAAAATTATAAATCGCCTTAAAAGTAAATAATCAATGATTGTGGCATGGATGTGTGTCTGAATAGCGGCGTTAACCTCAATTGTGGTGCAAATATAATGATTTGTTTTGTACAAGAACACCTTTTTTCAAAAAAAATAGCGAAAACATGTTGTAAAACATAAAAATTGAGGGTTAAAAGCGCCATTATGACTTCCAAAACTCCTAAATAAGTGATAAAAAGACTGAGTTTTTGTAAATATTTGAAAAATTATTTCCCCATATCGGCCTTTTTTTGTATATTTGCGCCCACATCAATAAGCAATTAGAAAATTGTAATTAGAAATTTGTAAATCATTTCAATATATGGCAAGTCAGGAAGAAGTATTCAAGAAGCTCGTCTCACACTGTAAGGAGTACGGCTTTGTTTTCCCTTCAAGTGAAATCTATGATGGTCTCGGTGCCGTTTATGACTATGGTCAGAATGGTGTTGAGCTCAAGAACAATATCAAGCGTTACTGGTGGGAGGCTATGACCAAGCTCCATGAGAACATCGTCGGTATCGACGCTGCTATCTTCATGCACCCTACTACCTGGAAAGCTTCTGGTCACGTTGATGCATTCAACGATCCTTTGATCGATAACCGCGACTCAAAGAAGCGTTATCGTGCAGATGTTCTTATCGAGGAAGCTCTCGCTAAGATCGAAGACAAGATGAACAAGGAGGTCGAGAAGGCTCGCAAGAAGTTCGGTGAGGCTTTCGATGAGGCTCAGTTCCGTGCCACCAATGCCCGTGTTCTTGAGAATCAGGCTAAGTGGGATGCGCTTCACCAGCGTTATTCTGACGCTATGAACGCTATGAACCTTGAAGAGCTCAAGCAGGTCATCCTCGACGAGGAGATCGTCTGCCCTATCAGCGGCACACGCAACTGGACCGACGTTCGTCAGTTCAACCTTATGTTCTCTACTGAGATGGGTTCTACTGCCGACGGTGCTTTGAAGATCTACCTCCGTCCTGAGACGGCTCAGGGTATTTTCGTCAACTATCTCAACGTACAGAAGACTGGCCG
>DCIF01000042.1:3701-5342 GCA_002315795.1 Bacteroidales bacterium UBA1733 | reverse complement strand
TTGCATAGTATTGATTATCAAAGCACTTTAATCAATTCTACATCGAAAATCAGCGCAGAAAAGCCTGGAATCATGCCGCCAGCACCAAGCTCACCGTAAGCCATCTGATAAGGAATGAAGAAACGATACTTTGCACCTTCCTTCATGAGAGCCACACCCTCAGTCCAGCCGGCAATCACCTGACTCAGTTCGAAGTCAGCAGGTTCACCGCGCTGATAAGAAGAGTCGAATACCGAACCATCAATAAGCGTACCCTCATAATGACAGCGTACGGTATCCTCAGCGGTTGGCTGCTTGCCGGTGCCTTCCTGCAGCACCATATACTGCAAGCCACTTTCGGTGACAACCACGCCTTCTTTCTTAGCATTCTCAGCCAGGAACTTCTCTCCTGCTTCCTTCGCAGCCTGACCAGCAGTAGCCCGTGCTGCCTGCTGCTTAGCCTGCAAGAGTGAGAAGAAAGCATTGAGTGCTTCTTGTGCTTCCTGCGGATCTACCTGGAACTTATTCTTATTGAGCATATCTACGATACCTGCCTTAAAATCTTCAATTACAAGTGAATCTTTGATACCCATTGACTCAATCTGATGGCCGATTGTCAGGCCAAGTGCATAGCTAATCTTATCCATTGCTTTTTATTGTTTTAATTGTGATTCATTTTTATAAGCGAGAAGACTATTCTCCCAAATAATGGGGCAAAGATAGTATTTTTACGCGAAAAAACCAAATTTATCGTCCAAATTCTTTGTATTTACCATTGCTGATGACAGGCCTCATTCATCAATAATGTCTCGCTTCGGTCTTCTCTTAAACACGGTGCAAAGATACGAATTATTTCTGATATTTCCAAATTTTTCTTCCACTTTTTTCTAATAAATTTCACTTTTCTTAGAAAATAATTCTACAAACCCACGCTGTGTGACCGATGTGACATTTGTGACATGTGACATCGCCTATTTCTACGTTTTTGGGGGTAAGGAAAGTGAAAATAATCATTTAATAATATATATATATTATTAATACCTTTTACTAAGATAAAATCACCCCGTCGCAAAACCAAAAAGACTCATGTCACATGTCACAAATGTCACACATGTCACAGAGATCTGTCGCTTGACCTATTTTTTGCTGATAGACCGAAAAAAAATAGTAAAATTGCGCCATTTTTCTGGATTAAAAATTTGGAAATCTGAAAAAAAATGCGTATCTTTGCACCGCAATAATTTCTTGTTTCCATACGCACCCATGAACAAAGGCCTCCAGAAAAGTGACGCACTGAAGCAGAAATATGAGCGTCTGAAGAAAATAGGTCTGGCATTGACCAGCGACTACAACTCGGTCTTCCTCGTAGATCGGGCTACAGGATTGTGCACCATACACAGGGTGGAGTCGTTTCTCAATCTGAAGAAGATGAACCTGCCAATGACTTATCATTTCGAGGAATACAGGGCCAAATATTGCAACAGTTTCCTGCTCGAAGTGCTCACCCCGGGCTACAATGAGGTGCCAAGTCTGGATTATATCTGCCATTACCTCGACGAGATGCAAAAGCCGCTGCACATCCGTTATAAAGGCAGGCGAAATCAGGCAGGTCAGGAGTACTTTGAGATTATCTTCACTCCTCTGGCTAAAGACGATACCAGC
>DCIF01000042.1:0-3628 GCA_002315795.1 Bacteroidales bacterium UBA1733 | reverse complement strand
AAGAGACGGCACAGGTGCATCGCGACCTTGACATTAGCCTGAATGTCATCCAGGGACTGTCGCACCTCTATTTTACTATCTTCAAGATGAACCTCCTGGAAGACAGCTATTCGGTAATCGCATCGAAAGCCAACATCCAGCAGGCCATCAATCAGGCCCAGGGCCACATGCAGGAGGCACTTTACGTCATGGCCGACCAGCTCGTGCTCCCTCCTACCCAGGAAGCCATGCGCGCCTTCAACAATCTCTCGACGCTGGCAGAACGCCTCAGCGGCAAACGCTATATCTCTGAAGAATTTATAGGTGTGACTACCGGGTGGTCGCGCGCTGTCATCATCCCCATAGAGTACGATGAGAACGGCCGACCCACTACTGCACTCTATTGCACCCAGCAGATCAAGGATGAGAAAGAGAAGGAACTGGAACATGAACGCCAGCTCAAGGCTGCCGTTAAGGACGCCGAGGAAGCCAATGCGGCCAAGACATCTTTCCTCTTCAACATGAGTCACGACATCCGCACACCTATGAATGCCATCATTGGCTTCACCAACCTGCTGCGCAAGCATCAGGAAGAAGCCGACCGACGCGAAGACTACCTCAACAAGATTGAGAACTCGAGCAAGGTACTGCTATCTATCATCAACAACGTATTGGAGATGGCGCGCATCGAGAAAGGAAACATCCTGATAGAAGAAACACACTGGAGCGCTGAGCATTTTAACGATACACTGTTCTCTGTCTTCCACGAGATGATGCAGGAGAAAGGAATTGAGTTCACCCGAACCATTGACGTGCAGCATCACGACGTGCTCTGCGACTCATCGAAGCTGCGCGAGATCTTCAACAACATCCTCTCAAACGCCTACAAATATACCAATCCTGGCGGCAAGGTAACGATGCACCTCAAGGAGGTGGAAGGCCCGCGTGAGGGCTACGCCTACTACCAGACCACCATCGCAGACTCGGGCATCGGTATGAGCAAGGAGTTTCTGCCCTACCTCTATGACGAGTTCTCGCGCGAGAATAACACCACCGACAATAAGATAGAGGGCACCGGTCTGGGTATGCCAATCGTGAAGCGACTGGTAGAGATGATGCAAGGTACCATAGCCGTGAGTAGCCAGAAGGGAGTGGGCACGACCTTCGTCGTTACCCTCCCTCACAAAATTGCAGAGCGCAAATTGGTGACACAACACAATGACGTAAAGCTCGACCCTACCCTCTTCACCGGCAAGCGCATCCTGCTGGCCGAAGACAACGAGCTCAATGCCGAGATTGCCATGGAGATACTGGGCGAGGCTGGCTTTATCGTGGAACATGTATCAGACGGACTGCAATGCGTGAAGACACTGGAGGAGGCAGCTGACCACTACTATAACGTCATCCTGATGGACATTCAGATGCCTAACATGAACGGTTATGAGGCCACCCGTGCCATCCGTAAGCTACCAGACTCAGCAAAGGCCCATACGCCCATCCTGGCCATGACCGCCAATGCCTTTGAAGAAGACAAACGCGAAGCTATGAATGCCGGCATGGACGGACATCTGGCGAAACCTATCAACGTAAATGAACTGATGATGACGCTGGCGAGGTTCATCTGAGAGGGTGGCAGACAGCGTTTTTGTCTGTCATCATGACACTTTGACCGCCACAGACACTTTGGCACAACTTTTGCACAAATATGCGTGTGACTGACTGAGAATCCCTCATCGTCATACGCATAATACATTTTAAAAAGTGATTTTTCATTTTAAATTAAGAATATGGCACAGCAAGGTAAAATTAATGTAACATCGGAAAACATCTTTCCGGTAATCAAGAAGTTCCTTTATAGTGATCACGAAATCTTCCTCCGTGAGTTGGTAAGTAATGCAGTCGATGCTACCCAGAAGCTCAAGACACTGGCACGTGCCGGAGAGTTCCAGGGTTCGGTAGACGACCTGAAGGTCAATGTCAAGATTGACGCGGAAGCTGGCACTCTGACCGTCTCAGATCAGGGTATCGGCATGACCGCTGAGGAGATTGACAAGTATATCAACCAGATTGCCTTCTCGGGCGCAACGGAGTTCCTCGACAAGTATAAGAAGGACGGTGCATCGATCATCGGTCACTTCGGCCTCGGCTTCTACTCGGCTTTCATGGTAAGCAAGAAGGTCGAAATCGTTTCAAAGAGCTACAAGGACGCACCTGCTACCCGCTGGAGCTGCGAAGGCGACCCTAACTTCACTATGGAGGACTGCGACAAGGCTGAGCGCGGTACCGATATCATCCTCTACCTCGACGACGAGAACAAGGCCGACATGACCAACAAGTCGAAGATCGAAGGCCTGCTGAAGAAGTACTGTAAATACCTGCCAATCCCCGTAGTCTTCGGCAAGAAGACCGAATGGAAAGACGGCAAGGAGCAGGACACCGCCGAGGACAACCAGATCAACGAGACCACTCCTCTCTGGGTCAAGGCGCCTGCCGACCTGAAGGATGAGGACTATCTCAAGTTCTATCATGACCTCTACCCTATGGCTCCAGACCCATTGTTCTGGATTCATCTCAACGTAGATTTCCCATTCCACCTCACCGGTGTGCTCTACTTCCCTAAGATTGAGAACAATGAGTTTCACCGTGACCGCATCCAGCTCTTCTGCAACCAGGTCTTCGTCACCGATCAGGTTGAGGGTGTAGTGCCAGAGTTCATGATGCTGCTGCATGGTGTCATCGACTCACCGGACATTCCTCTCAACGTCAGCCGCTCTTACCTGCAATCTGACGCTAACGTCAAGAAGATCTCGGGTTACATCACCCGCAAGGTAGGCGACCGTCTGCAGGAGATCTTCAATGCAGACCGCAAGCAGTTTGAAGAGAAATGGGACGACCTGAAGATTTTCATTCAGTATGGCATGTTGAGCGACGAGAAGTTCTATGACAAGGTTTCTTCTATTGCCCTCGTCAAGAACACCGACGGTCTCTACTATACCCTCGAGGAGTATCGCAAGCTCGTGGAAGGTAACCAGACCGACAAGGACGGCCAGCTCATCTACCTCTACTCTAACGACAAGGTGGCTCAGTATTCTTACATCGAGGCAGCCAAGCAGAAGGGTTATGACGTGCTTGTAGCCGACGGCCAGCTCGACACACCATTCATGAACCAGCAGGAGCAGAAGCAGAGCAATGCTGAGGGAAGCAAGGGCGTACACTACAACCGCATCGATGCAGACACGCTGACCAACCTCATTCGTAAGGCCGATGCCAAGAAGGTAGAACTCACTGAGGCTCAGCGCCGTGAGGACAACACCCTTTTCTCTTCGCAGATCCCTGACGCCTACGCTGCTGACGGTAAGAAGGTAGAGTGGAGCGTAGATTTCCAGGCTATGGACGCTACCGATAAGCCTGTGATGATAGCTCAGAACGAATGGATGCGCCGTATGAAGGAGATGAGCCGCGTACAGGGCGGTGGCATGAACTTCTATGGCCAGATGCCAGAGCAGTACAACCTCATTGTCAACACTGAGCACCCTGTCATCAAGAACATCCTCTCTACGGCCAACGCCCAGTTTGCTGTGGCTAACGCAGAGATCATCAAGGACATTGACGACAAGCAGGCTCAGGTGAAACCACTGGAGGACGAGAA
>DCIF01000021.1:5043-12826 GCA_002315795.1 Bacteroidales bacterium UBA1733 | reverse complement strand
CAGCACATCAGCACCATATTCGAGCACCTCATTACCCATGGCAGTAGTTACCTCTTTCACAAGATCCACATCCCACGAAGCTGCCAGTGTAGCTCCGACAGGGAAAGCTGTGCAATAGTACTCTCCGTCATCCTCTTTACGCTTTGGATCAATGCGCAAGCCGGCAGGACCATCAGCATAGACGATAGGCTCGATGCCAAGACGAGGGATAGCGTAATGCTGACCTGCAGCGCCAGAGACGCGTCCTTCTACCAGCGAAGTGGCTATCATCATTTCTAGGGCTTCAGTAGAGTCTTTGCATTGTGCCAGACGTGCTTTCAGTGCAGGACTGAACATCTCGCGCTCAATCATGCCAGGAGCACGATCAGGAGGTGTTACTTTCATGCGTTCGGTGCCAATTACGAAGTTGGCCTTCTCTTCCAGCGTCATGGCTGCTATCACCTCATCGATAGGATCCTGTCCTAACTGAGGCGCTTTAGGGGTACAACTGCTTGCCAGCATAGTGAGCGAAATTAGACTGAATGTAGATGCTTTCATGCGATTTAATTTTCTTTTTTGAGCTTTGATAGCATGGGTCAGAACTGGTCTTTCCCGAGGCAAATATACATATTATTTATTAAAAGACAAAAAAAGAGAACTATTTTTGTGTACTCTCAGAAAAAAAACTATCTTTGCGGCAGTTAACTCAATCAAAGAACACAAATAACCCATTGTCTCATGCAGCAACAGCTACCTTTTTATCAGATATTCTCGGAACTTAATAAAGTGCCACGTCCTTCGCATCATGAGGAAAAAGTGGCGCAATATCTTTGCCACTTTGCCAAACAACTGGACCTTGACTATAGTCGTGATGCCCATAACTGTGTGGTCATACGTAAGCCAGCAACCCCTGGCTATGAGTCTGCTACACCTGTTGTGATCCTGAATCACATGGATATGGTTTGTGTTGCTGAAGAGGGATTTGCATTCGATGCATTAACCGATTCGATCCGTCCTGTGATCTATGAATCCTCATCGACCGACGGAAAGAATCCGCACGCTCAGTGGATGAAGGCAGATCATACCAGTTTAGGTGCAGACAATGGCATGGGACTGTCTATGGCTTTAGCTATTCTGGCCGATAAGTCATTGGTCCATGGACCTCTGGAAGTAATTACGACGACCAATGAAGAAGATGGTATGGATGGTGCGGCCCATCTTTCTGCAGATTTTATCAAGGGTCGTCATGTACTCAATTTAGACAGTGAGGCTTACGATGAGATCACCGTAGGAGCCGCTGGTGCTTTCATCCAGAAAGCGCGTTTGCCCTATCGTCAGATCCTGATGCCCAAGGAATATGTAGCTTATAAAGTGAGAGTGAGAGGTGGCTTAGGAGGTCATTCGGGCGTTGATATCGTGAAACAGCGTGCCAATGCCATAAAGGTACTGGCCAATTTGCTACAGGTTTGCATACAGCACAAGCACATCGCACTATATCTGGTGCGTTTTGAGGGCGGTCAGGCTTCTGCCAGCATCCCAAGTAGCGCTGAAGCTGTAGTGACGATACCTTTGGGCAGTAAGCAGGATTTCGAGGATCTGCTGATCCAGGGATCGTGTGCCGTACAGGCTCAGTTTGGCGTGACTGATCCGGAGGTAGAGGTGCTCTATGACCCAATCGTCTGGCATGGAAACGTTGTGGATGAGGAATCGACACGCTGTCTTTTGGCCGATATCAATGCCATCCCTGTCGGTCCTTTAGAGTGGCATCCTGAGATCCCCGGTACTCCGATGACCAGTAATAACATCGGTACAGTTCGCCAATTGGCTGATGAGCAGGTTTTTGAAGTCTCTACCCATTCAAGAAGTTTCAAAGGTGAGGACATGGAACTACTGGCAAAAAAGATCCGTGAGATCTTCCTTGTCAGTGGTGCAGAGGTCGAAGAGATAATGAATGCACCTTCATGGCAGGAAAATCAGCATTCTGAGTTCCTGCAGATGGTGAGCGATACATTCCAGGATGTGCTTGGATTCCGTCCAAAGCCAGTGGCCATGCACTTTGTGCTGGAAGCCGGTTATTTCGTGCAGAAATATCCTGGTATTCAGATGGCTTCTATCGGTCCGCGTATTATCGAACCTCACAGTACATCAGAACGTGTAGAACTACAGACGTGCGATGACATCTGGCGCGTTACTATTGAGATTCTGAAACGACTGGCAGAAACTGAGCTGAAGTCTTAATTGTCTATTTCCGCTTGGTCCATGTCGATCAGACCTACAGGTAGATGCATCAGGATGGTCTTCTCGTCATCGTCGATTTCTTCTACCAGATCATCGGCTGCGGGAATCATGATTTCTTCACCATCTCGATCTACCAGGAAGAGTACATTGGCCGTCTGATCATCAATTCCGGTAATCTGGCCAATGCGACCCAGTTCAACATCGAACAAGTCATAGCCGATGTATCCGAGGTCTTCTTCAATAGCCGTATCATACTCCTTGGCTTCTTGTTTAGTGAAGCACCGACGATCAAAATAAAGGGTCTGGCCACAGAATGGCTGGGCCTTTTCCTGTGAGTCTATGTCTTCGAATGTCAGTAGGATAGAAGTGTCTGAACGGAAACGGTAACCGACAAGGTAGAACGGAACGAAGATACCGTCGAGCTGACACACCAGATAAGGACATTTGCGCACATCGTCGAACACTGTGTCGGTAATCGTGGCCTGCATCTCACCTTTCAGTCCGTGCAGTTTGGTGATATAGCCTACTTCAATGAGCTGGTCTGCTGTAATCATAATCCACGCTGATTATTAATGATGGCGTTACGCACCTTGTCTGCGAGACTCTCATAAGTGTCGCTGGCCTGTGGATTGACCGCCTGCAGATACTCTACCCAGATCTTCAGCGGACGTGGGAACTTGGCATGTTTTGGCATGGCTTCGTAAGCTCCATGGATACTGACAGGGATGATCGGTACATTAAGTTCCTTAGAGAGGATGGCAAACGTCTTCTTGAATTCACCGACTTCACCGGTTTCTGTACGTGTTCCCTCAGGGAAGATAATGATGCTCTTGCCTTGTTTGAGTGCTTCTCCCATACGCTGAATCGAAGTCTTCAGGTTCGTTGGTTCCATCACGATGACATTGTGGCGCTTGGCCATCCACTGAGCGTAAGGATGCTTGACATGCTTTTCCTTGGCGAAGAAGAAAGTCTTACGTACGTTCTTACGTTTGTTATAAGCCATGACGAACATACCATCGAGATAAGACTGATGATTAGCCGCCAGAATGAACGGACCTTGCTCCGGTACATTCTCCTTGCCTAATCCACAGAAGCGGAACCATACCTTAGCCAGACACTTAAATAGCCAGAGCATGAAGAGATCATCAGGCCAGGCATCTGGCAGCTTGACCTTGTTGGCCGACTCATCATTGAGGATCTTGTTCCAATCTACCTGCTCAACCTCAATGCGTGTCTTATAATCAGTTACCCATTCTGCCAGTTCCAGCACGTTCTTGAAAGTCATCAGCTTCTCAGCTGGCATCTCCAGTCCGAAGGTCTGTTCAAGAAAGCCTTGAAGTCCAACCTTGTCGAGCGAGTCGAAAGCCAGATCGGTTTCCAGATTGTCAGTAGGAAGTACTGCACACTTCTTCTCCTGAATGATATACTGCTTGATGACCTTATATTCCTGGAAGCCAGGTTCAACGATAGCTGGTCGCTGTTTCTTATCGGTATGTTCTCCTGCAGTGACGAGTGCCGGTAACTTAAAACGCTGCAGCTTGTCAAGCTTGGTTCGAGGCAGATCGCCATGATAGACGAAGAGCGACATCAGCTTCTTATACGATGCTGCTTCCTGGTTGTAGGGTTCCAGAAGCTCACGCTTCAGGGCATCTTCTACTTCTTCATCGCTTCGGCCATTGACCCATTCCGGTTGGGGCACGATGATAGCTTTGAGCATATCCACATCCTGGATGACACCCACTTCCTTCACAATCTCTGTATAGTGCTCGAGCTTGAACTCAATCTCGCTCGGATTGATATTCTTGCCATTCGAGAGGACGATGATTTCCTTGGTGCGACCCGTGATGATCAGACGGCCTTTTTCATCAAAGTTGCCAAGGTCGCCAGAATGGAGCCAGCCATCTTCATCAAACATGGCTTCGGTCTCTTCCTGACGGTTGTAGTAACCCTGCATGACGTTCGGACCTTTCACGCAGATCTCGCCATTCCTGATCTCTACTTTGGTCGATGGCAATGGCAGACCTACGCTTCCTGGCTTGATGTCATCAGGACGCGTAAAGGCGATGATCGGCGCTGTCTCGCTCATACCATAGCCCTCAAGGACATCAAGACCAAGTGTCTTGAGCCCGACACCGATCTCTTTGTCGAGTGCTGCGCCACCGCTGACCAGATAATCAATGTGTCCACCCATTTTCTGGCGTACAGACATGAAGATCAGACGCGAAAGCCAGCGCCATTGCAGCGCGTTGCACATCTTGAAAAGACCACGTGTGATGGCATTTTCATAGATCTTGCGCTTCATGGCCGTAAAGAGTGTCTGATAGAGACGTGGCACACCAATGATGATACCGACCTTTCCACGTTGGAGCGTCTGCATGATGTCTGGAGCCGTCATTGACGGACAGATAGCTACACCACCACCATTGAGAATAGGAGCTACTACAGAGCCTTGTAGCGGCAGCACATGGTGCAATGGAAGGAGGATGAGCGTTCGACGTGTCTGATTGAAGATCGGAACTTCCTTCGAGACAGAATCGATGTTAGCCAATAGATTGCCGAATGACAGCATGACACCCTTTGGCGATCCGGTGGTGCCAGAAGTGTATATGATGACGGCTGTGTCGCTTGAGTCATAATCGATCTTTGCCGGTGTTTGAGACTCTGGTAACTCCAGCTGCTCATAGTCTTCGATCAGCAATACAGGAATGTCCTGCTCAGCCACTTTAAGCGCTTCATTGACCGTATCCACACGTTTGATGGAAGTCCAGATACAGGCAGGCTTACAGTCGTTAAGCACATAGGCCAACTCTGAAGCCGAACTGCTGGCATCTACGGGAACGGCCACTCCACGATTACTCCAGACAGCGAAGAAAGCATAGATCCATCCTTCACGGTTCTCGCTGAAGATGATGGTCTTGGCTCCCAACTCATAACCGAGGCTGACATCGTGCAGACGTGTGATGTCTGGCACTTTGCTGGTCTGAGTGTCGGCAAACATCTTGATGCGTTGCAGCATCTCAGTGTAACTGATATAGCGCTCACCGGCTATGATGGCGGTCTTGTGGAAATCTTTGATCATTGATAGCAATATTTATATTTTCAGTCATCCATTCTGGTTATACGTGCTCCTAAGGCATTGAGACGTTGGTCTATATTCTCATAACCTCGGTCAATCTGTCCGATGTTATCGATCTTTGAGATGCCCTCGGCACTCATAGCAGCAATCAGTAGTGCGATACCTGCACGGATATCCGGACTTGTTAGTGTAGAGTGACGCAGGTTATACTGGTGGTCAATACCGATGACGGTGGCACGATGTGGGTCACAGAGTACGATCTGCGCTCCCATATTGATGAGTTTATCTACGAAGAAGAGTCGGCTCTCGAACATCTTCTGATGAATCAGAACTACACCTCTGGCCTGTGTGGCTGTCACAAGCAGCACAGAAAGAAGGTCTGGTGTAAGTCCTGGCCATGGCGCATCAGCGATATTCATAATACTGCCATCGATAAACGAATCGATGATATAATGCTCGTGTGCAGGAATATACAGGTCGTCACCTCGCTGCTCGACGGTGATTCCTAATCTGCGGAATGCATCTGGGATAATGCCAAGATCTGGTACAGATACGTCTTTGATCGTGATTTCAGATCCTGTCATGGCAGCCATGCCGATGAACGAACCCACTTCAATCATATCAGGTAGCAGCTTATGCTCTGTGCCATGAAGCTCTTCTACGCCATGAATAGTGATCAGGTTCGATCCGATACCGTCAATCTGAGCTCCCATCTGGCAAAGCATACGGCAGAGCTGCTGCAGGTACGGTTCACACGCTGCATTATAGATAGTAGTATCGCCCTCGGCCAGTACAGCAGCCATCACGATATTGGCAGTACCTGTGACCGAGGCTTCATCAAGCAGCATATAGCAACCTTTCAGACGTTTCTGAGAGGCCTTGATGCTGACTTCATAGAGATGACGATCCACATCGTAACTGAAGTCTGTTCCCAGTCGCTGCAGTCCCAGGAAATGGGTGTCAAGTCGTCTGCGGCCGATCTTGTCTCCACCAGGTTGTGGCAGCAAAGCCCGACCCGTACGACTCACCAGCGGACCTAAGATCATCACAGAGCCTCGTAATGAGGTGCAGCGACGTAGGAAGTCGTCGCTCTGCAGATAATCCTCATCCAGTTGATCTGCACAGAAGCTGAAGGTG
Source organism: Bacteroidales bacterium UBA1733 (assembly GCA_002315795.1). The sequence continues at coordinate 6,396 of DCIF01000021.1, read as the reverse complement.
CCTTTGCTGAGATGATGCACCTCTACTCCCATCTTGCGCATGAGCTCAATGAGATTGAGTGTATCAAGGATTTCTGGAATGTTACTGATGGTGACAGTTTCACGTGTCAATAGCACGGCACAGAGTACCTCCAACGCTTCGTTCTTGGCTCCCTGTGGCGTGATATCGCCCTGTAGCTTATGTCCGCCTTCTATGATAAAACTTGGCATGAATTGTCAATTATGAATTATGAATTATGAATTCTTGATTAAGAAATATATCACTCTTCTTTTGTTAAATCAAGCTTCACATCGTCACGTCCTCGTGGTACCCACTGTTTCTCCAGCGGATTGCGTGAGAAGTGTCGATACGAACTTCTTGTCCGATAGATGTCAATAGCGCTGAAGATTGCCTGACGGAGCGATACTTCAGAAGCCTCTCCCTTTCCTGCCTTCTCATAGCTGATGCCTGAAATAGGGTAGGTGAGTACCAGTGGCAGACCAGAAACATAACCGATGGTACGCTCCGGATCTTCCTGGTCCATGATATGCTTTAGCGCCTCCTCTTCGTTGAGGAAAAGACAAGCGTCATAATGTGACTGCCAGTGGTTACCGATGATGGTCTGGCCAGCAAAAGGTCCGAAGGCTGTGATGCCGGCTTCGTGCAATTCAGCCAGGTCTCCTCTGATCTTATCGATGTCGGTAGCAACGGCAATGCGAGGACGAAGGATCAGATAATCCTGTCGCATACTGTGATGAATGGCGGTCAGGTCCTGCTGTAACGCCTCAGAGATAAGGCCTTCGCCAAGCTCTGTCGAAGCATCCGGAGCATGCAGTTCCAGTGCTCGTATCTTACCATTGACAATCCAGTCAAAAACCTTGTCGTCCGACATGCCCATGGCACGTCTGATATAATTGGTCAACGAGTGACTGCCATCTACATTGCTGAGGTTTCCTGGCAACGTTACAAGCACATCAATCTTATGCTCTCTATAAGCCTCCAGAGCCGCAGTAAGCGAGTTGGCTTCTGCTTTGAGTGCTTCTTCTGTCTGCTGACCGAAGTTAAGCACAGGAGCCTCATCCTTACATACGTCCACCAGATTGATACGTCCTTCCAGTGCTTCGGCTGCATGGTTACATAAACAGAATGGTAGCTTGTTGAGATTCAAGGCAACAGCTGTCTCATCGGCAATTTTCTGACTGCCAAAGATCACCGGAGTACAGAGCTCCAGGATTTCAGACTCTTGCAGCAGTTTCAGCACGAGCTCATAGCCGATGCCATTGATGTCTCCGTGGGTGATTCCTATTTTAAGTGATTTCATTATTTTAAGAAGGGATACTAAAGGATCCTAAGGGAACCTAAGGGATATTAAGG
>DCIF01000021.1:0-4971 GCA_002315795.1 Bacteroidales bacterium UBA1733 | reverse complement strand
GATATTAAGGGAACCTAAGGGATATGTAGGACGATAGTCTTTAATATCTCTTAATCTCCCTTTAAAGTGATACCTCAATCTCCGGTATCAGATTGTCTGAAGGCAGTTTGAGGGTATAGAGTACGGCTTCCAGATTTCTGATCAGCATGCGCTTGCTCTCATTTGGTGCGTAGCAGAAACCTTCGGCAAAGACAACACGCTTGTTGACTTCGTCCAGACGCATGTGGCAGACAAAGGGACCGGCCATCATACCGTTCTTCATACGCCACATACCACGAAGTTCGCCAACATAGCGTCCACCTATCGAGAGCGCCTTATACTCTGGCAGGATCACGTGCTGATTGGTCTCCATATATTGTGTCGAGTCAGATCCAGTGATGTTGCGTCCCATGATCGAGTCACGCACTGCCACTGCACCTTCCAGACTGAAGATGTCCTGACTTGTGTAAGGCACGCTATAGACCACCAGATAGCTCTGCTTGGCCGCAAAGTTATCAGATACCCAGAAGAACGAACTGTCGGCTGCAGCCTTACAGGTGACGTTCATGGTCAGCGGCACGTAGAGCGAAGCGTTCTGCAGCTTCATCAGTCTATCCAGCTGAGCAGGCTGATGTTCTTCGTTGAGTACCTTCATGCGACGGTTGATCTCAGACTTGACGAAGAGCTGGCGAAGCTGATCTTGCATCAGTGGGAGATATTCTGCCAGCGATTCGATACTCTTGGCGTGCATCTTGACAATGATCTGACCTGTGGCATAACGGTCACGGTCGAGTGTAATGACAGGCTCTGCTGCATTCGAAGGATCGATGTCGATCACCACCACATTGGCTACAATACGGATCACCGACGAACTGAAGTTCTCTGGCGAAAGATGACGCACATGGAAGTACTCATCACCATTTGGCGTACACTCCATCGGATGTTCAAAGATGGCGTGCAGCGTATCGTTGAGTGCGGTCTCCTTCAGTCCGTCTGGCATAACGATATAGAGGTCGTATGGAGTTCCCGAAGCATCAGGTTTCAGCGCGTCACTGAGATTTTTCTTACAACCTGTGAGCATGACCATAGCAATGGCCAACCATAAGAGTATCTTCTTCATTGTAGATTTGATTTAGTGTGAAATTTTTGCAAATATAACAATATTTGCCGAATTGAACAAATTCGTGGTTTACTTTTTGTCCAATTCGGCACTTTGGCTACTGTTTTTGCGCAAAAAAGCTAAAGTGTACGGCTCCGTAGGTGCGCACCTCTACAAAACCTTCAATGGCCGAGAAGTCATTTTCCTTGCCATGTTCCAGCACAAAAAGACCTTCTGGCGTCAGCCATCCTCCCTGCAGTATCAGGTCTGGCAGCTTCGTCAGCTCAGGCAGAGCATAGGGTGGATCGGCAAAGATGAAGTCAAAGGGTCTGAGTGGTCTGCTGGCCAGATAGCGGAATACATCGCCTCTTACCAGCTGATGTTTCTGTGTCGGAATCTTCAGTTCCTGTGCCACCTTCTGGATAAAAAGCTGCTGTTGCCGTCCCATCTCCACGCTTACTACTTTCTCTGCGCCACGACTCAGCAGTTCAAAGCTGATGCTTCCTGTGCCGCTGAACAGGTCCAGTGCCTGTATTTCCTCCAGATCGATTCTGTTCTGCAGAATGTTGAAGAGTGCTTGCTTGGCCAGATCTGTAGTAGGTCTGGCCTGCAGATTCTTAGGAGCATCAAAGCGTCTTCCTCCGTAGATACCTGTAATGATTTTCATGAGAAAACATGTTTGATGAAACGATGTGTGCTTGCACGCACCTGCAGACCTTCGTTGGTGCCTCCTAACACCAGCAGATAGTCGGTCAGCTGATCTAGTCCTAACTGCTGCCAGGTGTTCATGACATAGTAGGTGCGGTTCTCGGCATGCGAGGTGTGGTAGCTGTTACAGAGTTGCAGTTTTTTGTCCTTGAAGAGAGCCATCTCCATATAACGCGCATCGCAACGCACCACCAGACAGTTCCCTTGTGCCATGCGTCCACCCTCTTCCAGAAGTGACGCAATCGGATGACTGAAGGTCACCTGCTCATAGTTTCGTATAAAGAAAAGGTAGAGCGTCTTGTTCACTCCGAAACACAGTTGTACACGCTGTCCTGTGGGTAGTGTCAACGTCTGGTAGAGCAGCTGTTCTTCTTCGTCGGTAGCCGAGAAAGTAACGTCATACATCTGCTGGCGCAAAGCCTCATCGGTCATCTCAGGGGGCAGAAGCAGCAGACGTGTGGTCTCTACCTCACAGCAGAGTCCTTGCCGATCTGCATCAGTGGGTATCTGCTCCAGAATGGCCTCCTGCACACGTTGTGTATAGTCGGGACCTGGAGCGATATCGTGCATGTGGCTGCCTGTTTCAGCCTCATACAAAGAAAAACCATCCGGCGTGAGCCGGATGGTTAAAGTCTTGCTATTCATGTTATGCTGATTACTCCCAGTTGCCGGCATTATTGTTGGCCTGAGTAGCATCACCTACCTGAAGACCAGGATACTTGTCCTGAAGCTTGCGGTCGTCGATCTTGTTAGCGAGCTCCTGTGGGTTGAGGTCATAGAGGTAGCCTTCGTATGGGGTCTTTGCCTCGAAGAGAGCCATCTCGTAACCAGAAGCGGTGGTAACAGTACCAGTAGACAGAAGGAAGGTGTCAGTACCATTCTCAGTGAATGGAACGATCATGATGTTGTCAATGTCGAAGTTAGGACGAGCAAGGAAGCTTGAGTCCTTCTGGAGAACATTTACATAGAAGGTATCACGGCTGAAGGTAGCCTTGCTGAGGTTGAACTTTGCAATCTCCTTAGCATACTTCTTAGGATCACAGAGATACTTCCATGCATCCTTCTCGTTAAGACCCTCCTTGAGCTGGTCGTCGGTAAGCGAACCTACCTTGTTTACCTGTGGGAGGGAGTCATTCTTTGCAAACTTAATCAACTCTGCCCATGAAGCGCAGTAAGTCTGATACTTGTCACGGTGATGCTCCTGAATGGTACGGATGTCCTTAAGGCGCTGAATGATTACTTCGTCACGCTTAGCGCACTCTTCGTTGAACTGAACAGGGATCTGTACACTCTGGTAGCACATGATCGCCAAAGCCACTGCTGCAGCAGCGAGCAGAATGTTGAGAATACTTTTCATGATGTTATGTTTGATTTAAAAAATATCAAAAAAGTGTTTGTTCTTTATTTTTTACGGGGCAAATATACATAACATTTTTGGATTTTGTATATCTTTGTACCGAAAAAATTCAAAAAAATATGATATTTTCTGTTTTTGGACAAAAAATAGCTGAAAAATTACCCTTTTCACCTAACAAAACGCAACTCGAGGCATTAAATCTGTTAGGAGAGTTCCTCTTCGGGCAATCGGCTACCGCCTTGTCGACTGACCGTGTCTTTGTCCTTCGAGGTTATGCCGGAACAGGAAAGACCTCTATCGTATCAGCGCTGGTCAAGCTTCTTTACGAAAATAAGATACCGGTTCAGCTGATGGCGCCAACGGGTCGAGCTGCCAAAGTTTTCTCTTCCATGGCCGGACTGCCTGCCTACACTATTCACAAGAGCATCTACCGCCAGAAGAAATTCGGAGTCGAGATAGATAACTTCCAGCTCACCGAGAACCGTCGCAATGGCGCTCTTTTTATCTGCGATGAGGCGTCTATGATCTCCACGCTCAGCGAAGGCTCTCCCTTCGGTACGGGCAATCTGCTCTCCGATCTTATAGAATATGTATATGCAGCACAGGACTGTCGTCTGCTCTTGGTTGGCGATGCCGCTCAGTTGCCGCCAGTCGGCCAGAAAAGGAGTCCGGCGCTCGAAGTAGAGCGTCTTCGTGGCTACGGTTTGCAGGTCATGACCACCGAACTTACCGAAGTAGCGCGTCAGCAGCTCGATAGCGGCATTCTCTATAACGCTACACAGCTTCGTCAGTTGCTTATGCAGGGTAAGGTCGATGCCTTGCCTCGTGTATATTATAAAAGGTTTACAGACGTCATCCGCATCGATGGCTATGAGTTGCTCGATGCTTTGTCCGATTCCTACCATCGTGAAGGCCTTGACGAGACTATCATCATCACCCGTAGCAATGCGCGTGCTAACCGCTTTAACATAGGGGTCAGAAACCAGATCCTCGAACGCGAAGAGGAACTTTCAACAGGCGATCGTCTTCTCGTTGTCAAGAATAACTACTATTGGGGCAAAGAGTTCGATCAGCTGCCATTCATAGCCAATGGTGATGTGGTTACCGTCCGTCGCGTCCGCAGCACTATCGACCTCTATGGCTTCCGTTTTGCCAAAGTTGAGGTCACACTTCCCGACTATGATATTGAGACCGAAGTCATCATCATGCTCGACGTCCTTACTGTCGATGGTCCATCCTTGCCACAAGACCGCCAGGAGCAGCTTTTCTATGAGGTGGCACAGGACTATCCTGAGTGTCGTAATCAACGCGATCTGTATAAAGCCATCAAGGCCAATCCTTATTTCAATGCCTTGCAAGTCAAATATGCGTATTGTGTCACCTGCCATAAGAGTCAGGGTGGCCAATGGCAGGATGTGTACCTTGATTTAGGATATATCAACCCTGATCATCTGGGAATCGACTTCTATCGCTGGATGTACACCGCCTTCACACGAGCACGCCAACGTCTCTATCTGGTCAATATGAGCGATGATATGGCCGAAAAAGACGATGAGTGATTCTGGTTTGCTATTTGTAAATTCCAAAAACACGTATTTTTAGTACTATTTTCATTGGAAACTCAACTTTTCCGCTAAAACATTTGGTAGATATTCTGATTTGCTCTATCTTTGCAGCGCTAAAACAGAAAAGACGTCCTTTAATGGACATCAAAAATAAGGCCGTTATAGCACAAGGGCTCCACCTCTTACCATTCCGAACAGAGAAGTTAAACCTTGTAACGCCGATGGTACTGCCAACGCGGGAGAGTAGGAAGCGGCCACCTTAC
>DCIF01000150.1:6428-9956 GCA_002315795.1 Bacteroidales bacterium UBA1733 | reverse complement strand
CCACCGTTGCCAGAAGTAGCAGACACCGATCCACCCTCCTTGATACGCTCCAAGCGTGCAATGGCAGCTTCCTCCTCGTTCGGAATATCGAGCTCTGGATAGACCTTCTCCCATTTATAGTCCTTTGCAGGTTCATCGAATGCTGAGAGGAAGAAAATCACAGCCTCCGTACCCATGCCAATGATGAGGATAAAATCGGCCAAAGGCCAATGGAGCAACTTGAAGAGTGCTCCCATGATGACGATAGATGCACCTATAGAATAGGCGTAGTTAAAGAGGCGCTGACCTCTATCTCCTACAAAAAATCCTCTAATATTGCGCTTTTTCATATTCGAATATGCTTCTGTCAAAAATTATCTTCTGCGTGCTGATCGTGAGCTGCTGCTCTGGCTGCTCTTAGAATTCTTGCTCTGGCGGTTCTTACTCTTCTTGATATTAGGCTTCTGATTACCGAGATAAGTGCGGACACAACGGAAACCAACAAATGAACGGTGCTCATTCTGATACTCCCAAGTGCGGACGTCACCACGAACGAAGTGCTTTGAGTCTTTCCACGAACCGCCACGGATCACCTTACGCTTCAGTCGGTAAGGATCTTCCTTAGCTGCATTATACTGATAATCCGGATTGATATCGCTGGTGGCCAGAACACCGGCTTCGCTCCACGCAGTACTGGTCCATTCTGCTACATTGCCGCTCATATCGTAAAGACCAAAGTCATTGCTAGCGTAAGAACCCACAGGTGCAGTGATGATGTATCCGTCACGCGAATAGTCTCCATCGCCGGGTTTGAAGTTACCATCATAACAACCTTTCTCAGTACGTGGCATATCGGTCTTCCAGGAATAGGTCTGATCGTTGTTGCCAGCGCGTGCAGCATATTCCCATTCAGCTTCGGTAGGCAGACGGAAAGGCTCGACGTCAATGCCACGCATGCCATAGCTCTGCTTCAGGTATTCGGTACGCCATGCACAATAGGCAGTAGCCTGTTCCCAGCTCACTCCTACTACAGGATAGTCATCATAGATAGGAGAAGAGAAATAGTAACGTGCGTACTGATCTGTGAATGCATTGGCAAAGTCATTGACCCACACGGTAGTATCAGGATAAATATTGACTATGTAGGTATTCACGAAATCAAAGGCCGAGCTCAGTGGACGAACGATGGTAGAGCGCTGGATGTTGCCATCTTCATCGACGAAAGCCGTATCTTTTGAGATCAGAATCTCCTTATCATAATCTACAGCATGATCCGTATTGAGGTCACGACGCTCAGGATCCATACGGTAACGACGCTGAGCGTACGATTTGTAGTCGAACGTCTCATAGCGATAGTTCATCTGCTTAAAGTCGAGCATCTTCTTACCCGTGATAGGATCAGTGGTATAGACACTCTCAATAGCACGCTCTTCGGCTTCGTTAGGACGACGCCAAGGGATTGCCTTGCTCCAGTTGAGATGCGGAGTAATCTCCTCTCCATGCTTATCGGTCGTGATTTTGAAGTCTTCATTGTCACCATAGTTAGGATCGGCCAGACGCTCACGGATGATAGAATCGCGCACGTACTGAACAAACTGACGATAGAGGGCGTTGCTCACCTCCTTCTCGTCCATCCAGAATGCATCGACCGACACACCTTTCACATCCTGCTGGTCTCCCCACTGACTGACAGGATCGTTGGTTCCCATATCAATGGAACCACGTTTCACAAGCACCATACCGTATGGTTGTGGCTCATTCCATGCACGGCCACGTACACCAGTTACTTCGCCACCTTGTCCGCCTTTCGACTTCATGCAGCTGGTCAACGGCAATAACGTCAGGATTACTATTAATGATAATAAAAATCTTCTCATAAACTTATATTGTTTCGCTCAGCGAGTTACAGTTGCGAAGCGTATAATAACAATTACAATATTCGAATGGATTTATGTCCATGCTTGGTTTTCTTTTCAAGTTCAATCGGCATCGTCCATCCAGCCATGATCTCATGCGAACCACCAGAAGCCATGCCAAAACGTGAGATTCCGATATCATAAGCATAGCCGAGCCTTACTGAACCGATATCGGCTCCTACCATCACTACAACAGCATCAGCAGGACGATAAGACACGCCTCCAAAAAACTTATCATTCCATCGAACTCTGAAAGAGAAATCACATTGTGTAAACTGGAATGTAGTCTTTACTAATACAGAGGGTTGCAATACAAATAACGTACGTTTCACGGGAATATTGCCTCCTGCATGAAAATAGTAGGTTGTCTCAAGCTGAGAATATGCATAATCGGCCAGTTCTATCTCTGTAGCATTGAGATGTTGCGCACTTAGTCCCCCATACCAATATCCTCGTTCAAAATATATTCCTAAGCCAAGATCGAACCCCTTACCAGATACATCACTGGAAGGAATAGAAGTATCACGAGGGTCCCAGGCATCGCCAGAAGGAATGGAGACATCACCTCCGCTGAAAGACTGATTCACAAATCCCGGCTGCAGACCTAAGGCCAGACGGCCACCAAGAAGATGCATACTATAGTCAAACTGTACATTGACATAAGTAGTCTTAAACAGACCTGCCTGGTCGTTGAGAACGGATATGCCAGCTCCTAAACGTTTACGGAAAAGACGGAACGGAGCATCGACCGACACAAAAAAAGTCTGCGGAGCTCCCTCCACTCCTACCCACTGCATACGATCGAAAGCGGTGACATGCAGCGCAGAATCAGAACCAGCAGTAGCCGGATTGTACAAAGTAGGTGTGGCCCAATACATGCTGGTCTGAGCATCGTTCTGCGCCAGCATCTGCTGCACTTCTCCCAAGCACAAGCACACACACACCAAGACAGCCAGTCGGACGTTCATCCAACCGGCTGCCATAGATATCTGAGTGATTATGTTCTTTTGGCAGCTCTTCATGCTTACCAAATAACGTAATTTTTTGAAGTTTATTGTGCTTAGAGCGACGCCAATCTACGCATAGCCTCTTCACAATCCTCACGCTTACCGAAGGCCGTGAGACGGAAGTAGCCTTCGCCTGATGGACCGAAACCGACGCCAGGAGTGCCAACGATGTGAGGACCCTGAAGAAGGAAGTCGAAGAACTCCCATGAGGTCATACCCTTTGGACAACGGAGCCAGATGTATGGCGCATTGACGCCACCATAGACCTCATAACCCATCTGGGTGAGAGACTCTCGCATCAGTCGCGCATTAGCCATATAATAGCCGATGGTAGCTCGTACTTGCTGTTTACCTTCTGGCGTATAGATGGCCTCTGCTGCACGATGCTGCAGATAGCTGGTTCCATTGAACTTGGTGCACTGACGACGGTTCCAGAGCGGATTGAGCGCTACACGCTTGCCTTCCTTAGTCGATGCCGTGAGCTCCTTAGGAACGATGGTGTAGCCACAACGCACACCGGTGAAGCCTGCGGTCTTACTGTAACTGCGGAACTCGATAGCACACTTCTTGGCTCCTTCGATCTCGTAGATGGAATGTGGAATGTCGTCTTCCTGGATGTAAGCCTC
>DCIF01000150.1:0-6334 GCA_002315795.1 Bacteroidales bacterium UBA1733 | reverse complement strand
GTGATGACAGTACCGGTAGGATTGTTCGGATAGCAGAGATAGATGACCGAAGGACCTTCACCAGTGGTCTTGTTGCCTTGTGGAAGACTTGGGACGAACTGATTATCAGCGTTGCATGGAAGATATTCTATGCGACTCCACTTACCATCAGCCAAGAGATCACCTGCACGGCCACACATAGCATTGCTATCGACATAAACAGGATAGATAGGATCGGTCATGCAGAGCGTGTTATCGAGACCAAGGATGTCGCCAATATTACCGGTATCGCTCTTGGCACCGTCATTAATAAAGATCTCATCACGCTCAAGGGTGATGCCACGTGGAGCGAAATCGTTGGCAATGATGGCGTCCTGCAGGAAAGAGTAGCCATGCTCAGGACCGTATCCACGGAAGGTATCGGCCGATGCCATCTCCTCGACGGCCTTATGCAAAGCCTCTATAACTGCCGGACAAAGTGGCTGAGTGACGTCACCAATACCAAGACGGATGACGTCGGCTTCTGGATGTTCTTGCTTAAAAGCAGCTACCTTCTGAGCAATGGTAGAAAAGAGGTAGCTTGAAGGTATTTTCAGGAAGTTTTCGTTGACTGTTACCATAATTATTTAGATTTCCCCTTCGAAGCTAATCGCAGCGGGGCCCGTCATATACACATGATTATCACTCTCACGCCACTCGATATGCAGCGTACCGCCATCCATCTCGATGTCACACTCACGACCTGTAAGGCCATTAAGACATGCCGCAACAGCGGTGGCGCAAGCACCAGTACCACAAGCTAAGGTGATACCACTGCCGCGTTCCCATACTCGCATGCGGATACTGCCATCTGCGCGAAGAGTGGCATACTCAATGTTACAACGCTCAGGGAAGAGCGGATCGAACTCGAGTTTCTTGCCATCGACAGGAAGATCAATAGCACAGGAGTCTGCTACGAACTGCACAAAGTGCGGATTGCCCATTGAGACGAAGGTGCCATCCAGGCCTACCCTGCCACCATCAGGAGTAGCACACTGACTGGTGTTCTTGAGAATAGGTTCTCCCATATCGACCGTAGCGCTATCGACCTTACCATCTGCACCAAGATGCAGGTGGATGATCTTGATACCTGCCAATGTCTCGAGAGTGACGACTGTCTTGGCGGTGTAGCCTTTGTCATAGACGAACTTACCGACGCAACGAGTTCCATTGCCACACATCATGGCTTCGCTGCCGTCATTATTATAGATGTGCATCGAGAAGTCGGCTACTTCGCTCTTACCGATGAGGATCAGTCCGTCGCTGCCGATGCCGAAGTGCGGTCGGCTCCACTCAATAGAAGCCTGTGCAGGATCTAAGATAGGGTATTCCGGCGTATAGACATAGATGTAGTCGTTGCCGGCACCGTGCATTTTGGTGAACTTAATCATTTTAGTATGCGCTTTCATGTACACCCTTAACTGCACGTCCACTCGGATCGTTCATCTTTTTCCAGGCCTCATCCCACTCGAGTGCGATAGCAGTAGAGCAGGCTACAGAAGCCTCGTGAGGAACACTCTTAGCTGCACTGGCTGATGGGAAGTGCTCTTCGAAAATCGAACGGTAGTAATACTCCTCCTTGTTCATAGGAGTGTTGATTGGGAAGCGCTCTGCTGCATGAGCCATCATCTCGTCGGTCACAGCCTCTGAGGTAATCTGCTTGAGTGTATCGATCCATGAATAACCTACACCATCGGAGAACTGCTCCTTCTGACGCCAAGCTACGCTCTCAGGAAGCATATCGGCAAAGGCCTCGCGGACGATTTTCTTCTCCATCACAGAACCAGGGCACATCTTAGCTTCAGGATTGAGACGCATGGCAATGTCGAGGAACTCCTTGTCAAGGAATGGTACGCGACCCTCAACACCCCAGGCGGCAAGGCTTTTATTAGCACGCAGACAGTCATACTGATAGAGCTTAGCCAACTTTCGTACGGTCTCCTTATGGAACTCCTCTGCTGATGGCGCTTTGTGGAAGTAAAGATAACCACCGAATACCTCATCAGCACCTTCACCAGAAAGCACCATCTTGATACCCATGCTCTTGATGACACGAGCCAGGAGATACATAGGTGTAGAAGCACGGACAGTAGTCACATCGTAGGTCTCAATGAAATAGATCACGTCACGGATGGCGTCGATGCCTTCCTGAATGGTATAGTTGACTTCGTGATGTACAGTACCGATATATTCAGCCACCTCCTTAGCCTTGGCCAAATCAGGAGCGCCCTTCAAACCGACAGCGAACGAGTGGAGCTGTGGCCACCAGGCATCATGCTGATCTTCAGTCTCGACACGCTTCTGAGAGAACTTCTTGGCAATGGCCGAAGTAACCGAACTATCAAGACCACCAGAAAGGAGAACACCATAAGGAACGTCACACATGAGTTGACGCTTCACAGCAGCCTCAAGGCCGAACTTAACATCTTCGACCGAAGCTCCGTTATCCTTCACTGCATCGTACTCCATCCAGTCACGGACGTAATACTTGTGCATCTGATGATCACGTGAAGTATAGTAATGGCCTGGCATGAATGGTTCGTACTCATCGCAGAAACCTTCGAGGGCCTTCAATTCTGAAGCGCAATAAACCTTGCCATCAGCATCATGACCGATGTACAGTGGAATAACACCGATTGGATCACGAGCGATGAGATATTCATCATTCTCCTCATCATAGAGTGCAAAAGCGAAGATACCGTTGAGCTGCTCCAAGAGCCAGTCAAAGCTCTTGGATGGGTCGGACTTAACCTCCTCATAGAGCGCAAGAATACACTCGCAGTCACTACCAGTCTTAAAAGCATAGTCACTGCGACGACGGATTTCCTTATGATTATAGATTTCACCATTGACGGCAAGAATATGTTTGCCATCAGGCGAAATGAGAGGTTGACCACCAGACAATGGATCGACGATTGAGAGACGCTCGTGTGCGAGAATCGCTGTCTTTCCGCAATAGATACCACTCCAGTCTGGACCACGATGACGAAGCTTCTGAGACATCTTGAGAGCCTTTGTGCGAAGCTCCTGACTTTGTTGGTCGATATCGAAGATACCTACAATGCTACACATATTAGTTAATTCAAGATTAATTATTGCTTTTTTCTATTTGTCGATGCAAATATATAGCATTTAGCAATACAATCAAATAATTCTGTAGCATAATAGCAGAAATAATCAGAGTTTTATTTCTTTTTGCGCTTATTTGATACTTTGATATTTCATTTTTCAACTACAATTGCAGATTTGATTGCATTTTGAAAGCGCACAGAGTACTAATGCGGACAAAAAGGCAACAAAAAATCCTTCATTTGATCTATATACCACTGCGAACGCGAATGATCCTCATTGCGCATACAGTAGGTAAAGGTCTGAGGAGAAACTACCGGACCTTTCTGATGAACCAGCACATAGCGTTTTGGAGGTTTCTGTGGCAACGACTTCACCTGATAGCTGATCTTAAGCGAAAAACCAGCGAAAAGACAGGCTGCAGAGAATGGTTCAAGCACTTCAGGTGGAATACATACCGAGAATACACCTCCGTCTGTCAAGAGCTGAAAGGCACCACGTGCCAGAACATCGAAGGGCAGGCTGGAAGAGTGACGTGCGCGACTTCTACCTAAGTCAGGACACTCCATACTCTTATCGAAATAAGGAGGATTGCAGATAATGCTGTCAAAACATTCATTCTCTGCATCGAACTGTGACAGGTAATCCTGAAACGAAATGTGGTGAAGTTCTATGCGATCAGCAAAACAGGACTCAGAAAAATTCTTACTGGCATCAAGTATAGCATTGTCATCGATTTCAACGGCAGTGATATGAGCATCAGGATAGCGTTGCGCATACATCAGCGCGAGGACACCCGTACCCGTTCCGATATCGAGGATACGCTTGCCTCCTTCGCCCAAAGTACCTAACAGATCGCTGTCAGTACCCACCTTCATGGCTGCATAATCTTGTGTAATCGTGAATTGTTGAAACTTGAAAATATTCATTGTACTCAATAATTAACACGGCAAAGATAAAGAAAAAATCTCAAACCAACAAACTTTGAAAAGAAAAGTATCACAACCAGGGCAAAGGATTCCTGATTGTGATACCTGAAAATAATGTAGAAAAACGGACTTTTACTTGAAATATTGGTCAACAGCCTCTGCGGTTTTACGACCACTTGCAATGGCACGTACTACGAGCGATGCACCAGAAGCTGCATCACCGGCTACAAAGACATTGGCAGGGAACTGTGGCTGCTGTGGCTTGATGAAGCCCATGGCAAGGAAGACAATGTCGGCCTTAATAACCTCCACGTCACCAGCTTCGACCATAAGTGGACGACCACCTTCTGGATTTGGCTTCCAGTCGATTGGCTGTACCTTGACACCGGTGAGTTTGCCATCTTTTCCGAGGAATTCAAGGGTATTGATGTTCCAGCGGCGTGTACAACCCTCCTCGTGGCTCGATGTAGTCTTGAGGATCACCGGCCAGTTTGGCCAAGGGGTCGATGGATTGTGGCCTACTGGCGGCTTTGGCATAATCTCGATCTGAGTGACGCTTTTGGCACCCTGACGATGGCTGGTACCAATACAGTCAGAACCGGTATCACCACCACCAATGACGAGGACATCCTTACCCTTAGCAGTAACACGCTGGTCCTTACTGAACTCCATACCAGCCAGTACACGGTTCTGCTGACCGAGAAGTTCGAGAGCGAGGTGAACACCCTTCAGTTCACGACCAGGAATATTGATATCACGTGCCTGTGGAGTACCCGTTGAGACTACATAAGCATCGAAGCCTTGGAGCACAGCGTTTTCGCCAGAAAAATCCTGCGCAGCGAGCTTCTCAAGAGAGACAGCTGTGTTATATACGAATTTGACCCCCTCCTGCTCCATCACACGGATACGACGGTCGATGATGTGCTTGTCGAGCTTGAAGTTTGGAATACCATAGCGGAGCAATCCACCGGCAGCCTCATTCTTATCGAACACAGTCACTTCATAGCCTTTATAGTTGAGCTGGTTGGCAGAAGCCAGACCCGCAGGACCGCCACCAATCACAGCCACCTTCTTGCCGTTACGCTCTGGATGTTCGATGGTTACATAGCCTTCAAGGAAAGCGCGCTCGGCAATGGCACATTCGTTCTCACGGTTGGTGACAGCATTGCCAGTAGTGAGGTAGAGAACACATGATTTCTCACAGAGTGCCGGACAGATACGGCCGGTGAACTCAGGGAAGTCGTTGGTCTTCTTAAGGATCTTATAAGCCGTCTCCCACTCACCGTGATAGAGAGCGTCGTTCCACTCAGGATCCTTGTTGCCGAGTGGACAAGCCCAGTGGCAGAATGGCACGCCGCAATCCATACAACGGCTTGCCTGCTCCTGGCGGTCTTTTGTATTGAGTGTCTGTTCAACCTCGCTGAAGTCCTTTACACGCTCATGAATAGGACGATAACCAGCGTCCTTGCGAGGTACAGTTAAAAATGCTTTTGGGTTTCCCATATTAGGACCCTCTCCAACTCCCCCTCAAAGGGGGAGAGTAGAATAGTTAGTTTTGGAGGGTTAAATTCTACTATATGTTTCTATTTCTTATTCTATAACTCTTGGCCAACAATTATTCAGCCGATTCAGACTCTATTCCCCATCCCTATGAGGGAGGGCTGGGGTAGGTCTTCTTACTCCTGAATAGCCTTAATCTTCTCCTGTAACTTACGTACCTTCTCCTCCTCCAGTACACGCTTGTACTCGATTGGGATGACCTGTACGAACTCCTCCACATAACGGTTCCAGTCATCGAGCATACGGCCAGCGAGAGGTGAACCGGTGTAGAGATAGTGCTTACGGATGAGCTCCTTGAGCTCCTTACGGTAAGAGGCTTCCTCCACGAGGTTGATCTCCACCATATCCATATTACAGAAGTAGTCGAAGTTGTGGTTCTTATCCCAGACGTAAGCCACACCACCTGACATGCCGGCAGCGAAGTTTCGACCAGTCTCGCCAAGGACAACGACACGACCTCCAGTCATGTATTCACAGCAGTGATCGCCTGCACCTTCGATGACAGCTACAGCACCAGAGTTACGCACGGCGAAACGTTCGCCTACGCGACCATTGACGTAGAGTTCACCGGTAGTTGCACCATAGAGACCGGTATTACCTGCAATGATATTGTCTTCAGGAACAAATTCCTTGCTAGAACGGACAGGAGGAAGAATAGAGATTCGACCACCAGAGAGACCTTTACCGAAGTAGTCATTGGTCTCACCTTCGAGCTTGAGATTGAGGCCCTTGACAGCGAAAGCACCAAATGACTGACC
>DCIF01000017.1:1217-16179 GCA_002315795.1 Bacteroidales bacterium UBA1733 | reverse complement strand
ATGTTACTCGCAAATGTACAAAGTATATCTAAATTACTATATTACAATAGTATAATATCATAGTGTAGGGTAAAAGCCTAATACACCAAGCACACTTGGTTGATAGGCTCTCCGAGGGGTTTCTTGTCTGCCTTTTGAAGAGCAAGCTCTGGCATTAATCATCAATCATTGTATAATCTTTAATCAGAAGATTATTATGGCTACAGGTAAAAAAGCAATGCTGGAAATCACAAAGATGAAGATGACTCCAGCACTAAGCGCAGAACATCAGCGCAAATGGGATCAGTCACAATGGGAGTGTAAACTTGATGATCCCGAAAGAAATTATGATCCAAGTCGAGAACATCTCAACTTTGAAATACGTAAGGGAGGCGTCATAGCTCCTGTCGACAAATATGTTTGCATCAAAGAAAAAGTAGATGCACGTATTGCCGAATGGAAAGCAGAAAGACTTGCAGTAACTGGTGTGGAACCGAAAGTTCGAAGCACTCAGCACCTCTCTGTTTGTCTTGTCATGGGAGGAAATAGTGAGCGTATGAATGAACTTGCATTCGGTAATCAGGAACTTCAGGAACGAGAACACAATGCTCACATCAGGCGTATGCCTGAGATTGAACAGTTCGCTCTCGACAATTACAAAGCTCTTGCAAAACGTATCGGTGAGAAGAACATCATTTCCTTCATCGTACACTGTGATGAGAAAGGTTGCCATCTCCATGCTACCATTACCCCTATCTTAGAGGATGGTCGATTATCAGCAAAGGACATGTTTGGCGGAGGATCAATAGATGCCGCACGCGGTAAAATGAAAGAATGGCATGACTGGTATGCCGCCGTCAATGCAAAGTGGGGACTTGAGCGTGGTGATGATATTCATGAGACTGGTGCACGTCACAAGTCGCTCGAAGAGCATAACCGTGAACTTCACCGTGAGAACAAATCTCTTGAAGAAGAACTCTCGACTAAACGTAATGCCGTCAAAGGTCTCACTACCATGATCGAGAATCTTACTCGTCAGCAGAAAGATATTGAGGCTGAGATTGCAAAACTTGAAGCTCAACTTCAGAAATCTGATTCCGATAAAGCACAAATTGCACAGGAGATCTTCGCACTTCACATGAAACTTGCAACTGTCAATGAGAAGCTGGAAGAGAAGCATAACAAGCTGAACACGGTCAATCAAGAAATAGACAATCTGAAGGATACCTATGATTCACGGATAGAGATGGTGAACGATGCTATAGAGTCAGACAAGTTGATAACGAACTATCTCAATCACCATGTTTCCATCATGCTCAAAGCATCTATCTTGGATCAAGTGTTGACTGATGCAGCAAGAATTTGTCGTGAGTCTCAAGATGCTACCGCGTTAGCAGAAGACACCTTCATTGATGATCGCAACTTTCAGCGTTGGAATGATGTATTAGAGACTGGACGCCGAGTCTTCCTTGCCGGTATGGATGGTGCTACTGGTGTCGCACAAGTCTCTGGTGTTGGCGGTACGACAAGCGACATGCCTTGGCGAGACAAGGACGAAGACCCTCTTCACTGGGCTTGGCGTGCTATGCAATACGCTCACGCCAGGCACTATCCTGGCAATAAACTCAAAAAGAGCAAAGGCTATTAGTCTCGCGCGTGCGTATTTATGATAATGAGTGGGCAATATCATTATGGATTTGCCCACTCATTTTATCCTCTCATACATTAACCACTTCAAGCCTATAAACGGAATTCACTTCAAATTCTTCACCTATTTCCTCATAATAATGCTCAGACATTAATTCATCAACAACATCTTTTGCATCATCTTCGGTATAATTGCATGTATTCTCGAAATAGTCCATCATTCCTTTAATGGTCTTTTCTTCACTCTTATATACACCTTGAATATCGACATCTAAACCGCCGTCGTCAAAAGCGCAAACAAATATATATAACTTCATTATTACCCCTCCTCTGAAAAATGTTCATAGTAAATATCAGCAATGGTATCAGCAAAGCCCCATCCGCATGGTGAAGCCCATCTAACACACATCTGCAAACGTGGTTTGAATTGCTCCAACAGATTGTTCTTAGCCATAAATGCCAATGTCTTTTCGAAGTTATTCTCTACAGAAGTATAATATTGTTCCCACATGTCACCATAGTCGTAGGTAAATTGGCAAGCATTCTCAACATAACAGAGCATCAAGTCTGCTAATTTATCAGCAGATGGCTTCAGCTTTTTATAGTCAGAGACCGCTTTACGGCAAACTGCAAAACGAGTCTTTGGCTCCTGGCGTCCTTTCGAAGGATAGAATTCCTCTGTGATGATCTTCTTGTATTCTTCCAGTTTCCCATCTTCGTCAGGATTCGCATAGAATTCCAGATACTCCTTTGCTTCCTTACGAGCATCATACATTTCCAATACCATGCCGATAATCTCTTCCTTAGGCATGGACTGAAGTAATTTCTTTATTGTTGCTTTTGACATGCTATTTTTTGATTTTGTGTAATTCCACCTTTATCAACGGTTCTCTGCCAGTATGCATGGGCTCGTTGCTTTCTACTGTCAACATATCTTTGCTTGAGGGATTAGGGTATCTATCTGCCCATAATTGATAACGAAATACTTGGTACATGTCCCACCAGATATCAGAATCGTCATCATAGTTTATTCCATGGTCAGCATTTGCAGGAAGATCCCAACATAGCGTATGGAGATAATTACAAACTTGAGTAACATCCTTTCTTATGCTCATCGGGAAATCAGCGTTTTCTTTATCTCCTTTATGATAAGCATCTACAAGTTCGTCAATAAAACAATAATCCAGCTGACCAGCACGAATTCTAGCAGCTTGCTCGCATACATTCCTTAAGAGTTCCAACTGGTGTGCCGTTACCAGGAGAGTACAACCAGACAATGGGGATTCTTCTTTTTTGAACATCTGATAGAGTATCCAATATTCCTTTGAGATATTATCATAGCCATAGCCATAAGATTGGTTATGCCAACACAATCTCGACAGATATTCCAATTTCTCTTGGATTTCCATAGGAGCAGGTTCTCCATCATGGTGACGAAGATAACCAATCTCAAAATTGAGTTGTACAGTCAATGGATCTGCCAACTGGCCTATATGAATCCTCATAGCTTGATTACAAGCCAAAGCAAGTAGTTCAACTTGCTTACAGGTTGCTGTTATTAAGTAATTTGCCATGTACCTAACTTCTTATTTTGATTATTGATCCTTAACTGTTATTCTCATCCAACAATATCAAGCAGTATATATATCCCTCCTGATCATATCCCCTTCTATATTTGTTAATCATGTCAATAAGCGATTGCACCTCTACAACATTTGAGTGCAGTTCCTTGAAACGGGCATATTGATTGTAATATCTCTCTGTTGAACCATTTTGCAGACGTTCTTCAATATCGGAAGGTATCAGGAAGGATGCTCTGTCGTCTAAATACTGATGAAATTCAGTGAGGAAGATATGGATTCCGGCCAAGTCAAAGTCTCCGAAATGAACGTAACGGTTGGAGATGCGTGATAGCCATTGGCGCAGGTCTGTGGATTGTGGATAGCGGGAGACAAAAAGCAGTTTTGAATGTGAGTCCTCACAACCATAACGACAATCTATCTCCTTCTCAAAAAATGCTCTCTGCTGCCTAATCTTTCTGAAGTTCTCCATGTTTTCGATACCCACTACAATCACGTCTTCTGGTATCTCAAAACGCTCCCAATCTGCCACAAACACCATGCTTCCTTCTACAGGATTAACCACAAAGTCACTACCATTCAGTTTGCAAGGAATAAGCTCGTAACTATTCACCATAAACCCTGGACACGAGCGAACAGCAACCAACTTCGAATTACCCGTTACCGAAGCCATAGTAGCACGAGAGGCTTCATCGGTAAGCAGACTACTCATTCTCTCCAAATCCCCAAGACGTTCGTCAACGGATGCCAATGCTTGCTCAAGAGAAGCACCAGAAGATGCCATCAGCACTCGTCTGCTTCCATGTGATCGACTTACCAACACTCCTTCACGCAACAGTTCCTCCACCCATTCACCACGGAGGCTACTGGATGGAAGACTCTCGCCATTCCTGAGACGAAGGAGCTTGTCTATGAGTGCAACGGTAATGTTCATTATTGCTGAGAGATAAGTGGGTGAACAACAGTCTTCGAATTACTATCCTTACTCAACAGGTAAGTGTATCGGTAATCCGTCACATTATATGTTGTTGGCGAAGAGTTAATAAGCAGGATGTTACGAGCGTTGGCGAAATCAAGGATCCCCTTGATGTTCTGCGGATGGAGCTTTCCTATCTCGTCCATCATACAATGGATGCGGAAGTCGCCAAACCTCCGGCTTACTTTCTCCTTGAACACATTGATCAGCATGATGTTTATCATTGCCTTCACCAAGGTGTCCGTTCCTTCGCTACCCACATGCGACAGCTTGTCTGCCCAACCCGTATCGTTATCATTCTCCACAATGCGGAACTGCAACTGGAACAAATCCGAGAGAGTGAGATACTGCCTCTGAGGATTGTCCACCAGCGACTTCATGAAGTCCAGCAGATGCCCCACAGCCTTCTGGTTCACCTCATCACGGTTAGTTGACGAGAACAGATTCAACTCGCCCATAGCAAACTGATTCTCATCATTGAACTCCTTGATGCGTTTCATCAGCTGCACCATCTTGTCTGCCGAAGCCACCGACTGCAAGGCAATGAGTTTTATCACTCCCACGAAATTCCTCTCCTTGAAGTCGCTGTTGATGTCATGGATTATCTTATCCACATCCGACTCATGGCGGGTCAGTTCACCCATCTCCTTCGACACTCGTGCAAGAATGTCCACATACCTCTCGCTCGTTCTGCGACGATACTCCTCCAGTTTATTGTTGATGAGGAAGTCGTCCAGATTGTTGGCAAAGTCAAGATAGTCCTCGTCCAACGTCAGTTTCATGCGGAAATTGAAGGTATTCTTCACCGAGAAATTACCCTTGAACACATTCACACTCTGCTTAAACTGGTTCTGGCGCGATTGACGTGAAACGATAATACCTGTCAACTCATCCACAGCCTGTCCCGGGGTGCGAAGTGTCTGTTTCTCACGGGCATCTGCAAGCATCGGTGGACAAAGATTCTCGTCATGTGCAAAGCGTTCTGCCTTCTGAAGGTCGTCCTGAATACGCTTCTGCTCATCCCTTCGCTCGCCCAACTCCTTACCAATACATGCCACCTGCAGGTCATGCTTCTGCCTTCTTTGAGCATACTTCTCACCCAACTGCTGCAACTTGTCAGCAATCGTCTTCTTCTGGTTCTTCAGCGACTCCTCATTGTCAAACAACTCCTCTTTGTCACGCTGATAATCATACACTAACTTGCGATGCTCCTCAATATATCTGAGTTCATCTTCCGTCGCCTTAATCTTAGCCTTGCAGTCATTCACAAGAGCTACATCTGCACCACGACCTTTCAGTTCGTCTGCCTCCTGCCGCTTCAACGTCTGTATCTCATTCTCCGTCTCCTGCTCTCGAACTTTCGTTTCTGCATTCACGTCAGCCACCTGCTGCATGTAGTGCCTTTCTGCCTCAACTTTACCATCTGCATACTGCTTCTCTACACGCTTCAACTGCTTCTGTTTGTCTGCCAGTAACTTCTCCTGTTCTGCATTGGCAGACGTCATTCTGTGAGCTACATCCTGCTGACGAACAATCAATTCGTTGTGACGTTCCTCTATAACCAGCTTCG
Source organism: Bacteroidales bacterium UBA1733 (assembly GCA_002315795.1). The sequence continues at coordinate 10,427 of DCIF01000017.1, read as the reverse complement.
CCTTTGCCTCAAACTCCTCAACCTTCACGATTAGCGACTTCCGCCTTTGAGGAATCATCCCAAGTTCTGTCTCTGCCATCGACTTCTGCTGACGCAATTCCTTCATCTTAGGACTGTATCGTCGTTTCAAGTCTTCAATAGTCTCTGTCTGCTCATCTATAAGCACTAATCTCTCATCTTTAAGCTTTTTGAGTTGCTTCTCCAGAGCCGACTTCTCCTTCTGAAGTTGTTTTGGCTTCCTTACATTCAGAGGCAGATCCGTCAAATCTAACTTTACTCCAAACAACGAACTGCCATCCGTTTTCTGTGGATGCAGACCTGTCTGGTAAAGCACCTTCTCCTCGTTGATTACCTTACCTATATTATGCTCCCAATCCTTCTTGTTATCCTCCAGCCACTCATACAAAGAACCCTTAGTTCGCTCAAGCAAACGGTCAATATCTGCTATCTGCTGAACGAGCCCATCAATATCTTTCTGCTTCTCATCCAACTGCAGCTTGTATTCCGCCTTTACCTCAGCCTCACGTTTGTCATATTCTGCTTGCACACGACTGATTTCTGAACCAAGAGTACCAACCGTTCCCTGAAGTTCCTTTTCCTTCAGTTGTAACTCATTCAACTGCTTCTGCAAAGCCTCCTTCTCCTCTTTATAAGGCTCCAGATACTTCAGTTTCAACAACTCCTTCTCCACATCCGACTGCTCCGTCTTCAACGCATCAATACGTCCAAGAGCACAAGCTATCTTCTCTGCAAATGCCTCTTCCGTTTCTGTCTTCTGCGTGTTGTATTCCTGCAAGAGTCGTTCGCCTCTCTTCTGCTTTTCAGCTCCTGCCTGGAGTATGCGCTCCTTCTGCACCTGACGGAATGCCTCCAACCGGTTCTGAATATTCTGATAGAGAGCCTTAAACTTGCTCGTCACGTCATTGAACTGAGCCGTCAACTCCTGCAGCCTTTCCTTCAGATTCTCCAACTCCACCTTCAATGCCGCTTCCTTGCTGCATCTCTGCATCACGCTTTCTATCTGCTGAGTGGCATAATACTCCTTGCGCTCCTTCAGTCGCTTCAGATTGGCATTTACCACACCCTGCTCTTGATTGAGCGTTGACTTCTCAGCATCATATTTCTGCTGCAGTTCCGTCAGTAGTCGCTTCTGCGTCTCCAGTTCCTCAGTCAGTTCCGTTATCTTTGCTTCAAGCAAAGGCAACTTCTCGCGCGACACCCTTTCGGAATACTTCAACTCACCACACAAATCCGTTATCTGCTGCCGCATATACAGCAGTTCGTGGTAAGCTGTCACCACAGCATCAGCCTGCTTCCTCACCATCGACTCGCCCTTCTGATTCAGCTTATACCAGCACGAGATATCCTTGTACTCCTGCTCAAAATCAGCCACCTGTCTGCGGAAATACCCAAGGTCGATATTCGCCTCCTCATCGCTCATCGAACGGATGATGATGTCCTTGATGAAGTTGGCATCCAACCTCGAATTGAGGAACACATTCTGTATGCTTCTCGGAATATTCTGATAGCGGTTGGTCTCAAGCAACTGGAAGCGTGCAAACTCCTTGCCCACTGCCTGACGGTTGCCATACAATATGTCGCGATACTGCTCGTATCGGTCGATAATCTTGCTCATATACACGCCACCCAATCGCTCACGAATCACCTTACCCTCGGCAGTCACCTCTCCTCTTTCATCCACCAGCCAGCGCTTGTCGTATGGTGCATCCACAAACCTGTAGCATGCTCTTCCCGACGAACGGAAGGTGATAATCGAGAAAGGTCCATGCTCGTGCTCCACCTCATAGACGATGTACGAATTGGCATGAGGCAGATAAAACTCGTCAAACGACTTCATCTCCTTAGGAATGCCTAAGTGCAGTTTGTCGGCATTATAGAAGAACAAAATAGCCCTCAACAAAGTGCTCTTGCCCACACCCTGCGTACCAATGAAATGCACATTACCATCCAGCCTCACCTCGGCATAACGGATGTTGGCACTGTTCACAAAAACTATCTTCCTAAGTGCTCTCATGCTTCGTTCGTATCAATTATGGTAAGACAATCAATGAGTTCCTCGATATAGTGGAAGGCTGCCGTCACCTTGTACGTTCCGTCTAACTCGTTCTCAAGTTCCACAAAGCCCTGGCGCTCCATGTCGTTTATCAGTTTTTCTATCTTCTCCTCGTTCGTTTTAACGTCCTGATAGAGTCCGCGGACCTTTTCCTTCAGTTCGATATCACTCGAGAATTTCTCCAGGACATTCGATTTCCTGAACGTAAATCCCGAACCAAAGGTATTGTTGAAGGTCTTCAGAAAATCCAGTCTGTCTATCCACAAAGCCAGACGCTGAATCTTATCCGCCAGATCCACCTTGCTCTCCGTTCTTGAAAAATAATAGTAGCCATTGCCTCCCTCCAGCAGGAAACCTATCCCACGATAGTACTCCTGATAGTCCTGAAAATCATCCTCAATGGCATCATACAGATGTGCACGTTGCTGCGAGATGGAGTTCTGCGAGATGAATCCACCTTTGCTTAGTATGTCGAATATTTCCTTTGTATAGCGCATAAATTGGGTTATGAGGTTGTGAGGTTATGGGGATAGATGATTGGGTATTCAATGTTATCGAAGGAGCGATACTCCTCACTCACATTCAACTCGTCCAGATACTGTGTGGCAATCTGGCAGAACAGCACCAGTTTTGCTTCATTGTCCATCGGAATGTGATAACCCGAATAGTTCATCACAAAGTGGAACAGATTGTCGCCCGAAGCCATGAACGCATTCTTCACTTCGCTGATATCCACCGTCTGCAGCACCTGCTTCTTCTCCGTCAGCTCGTCTTCTGTCAATGGTTCTGCAAGATTGCCTTTTCTTAGTCGGTTGTTCTTCTTTCCCTTTGCCAGTTCCTGCAGAATCTTCAGTCCTTCATCCGAATTCCTCAGCATCGAGAGCGATACCTTCAACGTATATCTCGGACGAGGTTCCATCCACACTGGATTCTTTACCGACAGCTTCGCCCTCACGTCTGTATTCGTGTCCAACAACAACTGATCCCTCAGATACTTCAGCTTCTGCACCTTCTCCAACAAACGGCTCTGGTATTCTATCAAATTCAAGTAATTGATAATCTGCCTATCCAACTCCAGCAGGTTGTGATACACCTCCCTCAACTGCAGTTTCACATCCGTCACAATGTCCTTCAGCTGCACATCCATCGCCACCATGAAGAATGTCGACTGCTTCTCATCAATCACCCTCTCGCACTCGTTTATCAATGCCGCAATATCCCTTCGCTTCTCATCCAGATGCACCAGTTTCTTCTTCTTGATGGCAAAAGTAGGCTCGTTCTTGTACGTATTGTCGATATTCCTCTTCAGGTCAATCACATTCCTCAGAGTCGTCAAAGCGATGTTCCTCAGTATCCTCTTCACATCCCTCAGATACCCGTACTTCCTGCTCGGATTATTCTCGCTCAGGTAGTACTCAATGGCATTGTTCAGGTTGCCGATGCTCTCCTTCACACTCGCCACATTGATCTCCTCATTCACCTCCAGCACATCCTCGAAGAACTTCAGATACACATCCTCCAGCTCCACAAAATCCGCATTCTCCCTGATCACCCCATACCGCCTCAGGAACTCCAGACTCTCATCCTTCTTGCTCGCCACCTCCCGTGCCAAGTCATATCTGAACGACAACCTCTTCCTGTCCTGAAACAACGCATGCAGCAACCTCCGCTCCCTATCCAAGGCGCGTATCAGTTCCTCCAACGAATGGAAATGTGAAATGGTATCCATGCTACATTTGTTAGTTAATCACTTCCCAATGACCAGTCTTATCACTGCCTACATATTTAATGAGGTTCAAATCACGGAGGGCATATAAATCACGTCTGATGGTCTTCTCTGACACATTAAACATTGTTGCTAAATCAGGAATGTTTACTTGGATATTTACTTGGACATTTACTTGGACATTTACTTGGACATTTGACTGGATATTTGACTGGACATTTTTTATTTTATCGTAAATCTTGCATTGTCTTTCAGTCAGTTGTGATAATTTTGCAGTATCATTTACAGGGACATTTATTGTGTCATTATTCTGAGGATTTTCGACAGTTCCAACATTTTTGGCAATCTCATAATACCTGTCAGACAACTTGTAGCCGTCTTGTGCCGAGATGAGCAATCCTTCTGTTGTGAGTTTGTGTAATGTCACCTCGTCAGTATGCCGCTGACTTTCTCCTTGCGAAGCACGGAAGAGAGCAAGGAGATCAAATACGTTGAGCTTGTTGTTTGCTGGTCGAGCATTCTGCAGCTCACGAGCATAGAGCATGAAGGCAGGGTACTTGATTTCGCCAGGAAGACGCAGGCATACCTGCCAATCGTCAGTCAACGAATAATCTGGCAGACGTTTGCCATCCAACAGGCAATGATAGAACATCTTATCAACGCCTTGTCCGCTCTTCTCGATGAAGCCAGCCTTCTGCAATACCTCTGTGATGAGTTTGCAACGAGGCATGCTATTGACCGTAAGTATATTGTCAACATCAACGCCAACAGGGAAACCACCGGCATTGGTGATGACGAGTTGGTCTGGGTACTGCTTGATAACAACATCACTCTGGATGTACATCACACGATGACAACAAGCATTGAGGATAGCTTCTCGCACAACATCACGATTGAATGTAGGAATGTCACCAATGCGGAAGCCGTCATTGTAGTGCTGCAATGGGTTACTGGCAGGTTGGTTAATATAGTTCCATACAGAATCTACCATCAGTACCAATGGCTGCTGGAACTCCTGACGTGCCGTGTATTCAATCATGGAGTGATAGAGACGATACTCAACGGTCACACGGTTGCAATACAGATGTTTTCGGATTGCCTCCGACTTTCCAAGAAGGATGAGGGCGGCATTGGTCAACTGCCCGTCTTTATTCATGAGGGCAAAGTCATGGAGAACCTGCAACGTAGGTGTGCTATCAAACTCAGGCTTGTTCCAACGCTGCGCATATCCTTGCTTCATCACACGGATTGCCTCTTCGTCAAGATCTTCAAGGGTAAGGCCTTCACAAATCTTTTCCGAGAAGTCTGGTTCTGACTCCTGCAATATCTTGAGATACATGGCATCGGACATTGGCTTGAGTTCTTCGCCGACACGCATCAATGGCACATCCTCAAACTTGAAAACTTTACCAATAGGACGTGAAGGCACCTCAATCACCAATACACGACGATTCTCTTCGTCATAGAGTTCGTATATCTCAGGACGAATCGTTGTGTCACGATAGATGTCCGACTCCAACTGTCCGATGGCATCTTGCTCCTGGCGAGTACCGGTGACGCGATGTGGATAGTTATCGTGCATACCAATCACAAGTCGACCGCCACCTTCATTGCAGAGGGCGATGACATAGCCAAGTATGCAACGGCGACGATCCTTCGGGTTGGTCTTGCCACGACCATCGTAGGAAACGTTGCCACCTTCGCCCGCCTTGAACTCAACACGGTCTTCGGATTCTCGCATCTGTTGGAGCTGCTGTATGGTGAATTTATTCATTATTGTTGCGGTCTCGTTTTTAAATTTGGCAATTAGGAGTTACCGTCCAACTGATTTGTCTCACCAGTGGCGAGAGTTTCTAGGCAGGTGTCCCTGATCTGAGTTACCAAGGTTCAGTCTTGTGAAAGGGCCCACCTGTACGGCGTCCCATCCTTCCGAGTCAGTTCTGCCATCAGTGATTGTCATCGAAGGCTCGATGCTGAAGTCATGGGGAAGAGTCACATCGCGCCATTTGGAGTCATCGCAATCGGGCAACTCTGCGTTAATCACACCATTGCGATGGAATTTCCATCCCGTTTCAAAACTCTGCTTTCGCTGAGCCTCAGCATTCATTGCCAGTAAAAGAATGGCTATTGCACAAATCAGTTTACATTTCATAAGGTATTGTTTTTATCACATTGACGGCTCTATTGCAAGGACATTATTCTTCATCATTCACTGCTTCAGATGGAATCGGTGGTGTTATTAGAGATCACCAGCAGACGGTCACCCTCCTGCATCCGATACGTGCCGTTAGGAATCAGGAGTTCGTCGCCACGCTTCACCATCATGACCAGCTTACCGGCAGGCAGGCGCAAGTCACGAAGCGTATTGCCATGTGCCAGTAACTCAGGCGTGACATCAATTTCGGTCAGATTCGAATCAATATCTTCAGGCAGTTCGACACCGAAATCAGACACATCGTTGGCCAAAGGCTCTGCCAGACCGAGTTTATGAGCAAAGAAAGTAATGGTCGTACCCTGCAGCAACAGTGACAGGATCGTGATAAAGAAGACGATATTAAAGATGGTGTGATGATCCTCCAGACCAGCAACCACCGGATAGGTAGCAAACAGGATAGGTACAGCACCACGCAGGCCTACCCATGAGGTAAAGACCTTTGCACGGAACGGAATCTCCTTAAACGGTATCAGACACAGGAAGACGGCCAAAGGACGGCCCACCAGGATCATAAACACACCGATAAGCAAAGCCATACCAGCCATGCCGAACATCTCTTTCGGATTGACCAGCAGACCCAGCATCAGGAACATCACGATCTGCGACAGCCAGGACAGACCATCGATAAATGTGATCGTCTCGCGTCGGTAACTCAACTCGCTGTTGCCAATGACGATACCAGCCACATAGATAGCCAGATAGCCATTGCCTCCTATCGTATCGGTCATGGCGAAAGTGAGGAAGCAGACCGAAACGAGGAGTATCGGATAGAGCGCACGATTATCGAGGCGCAGATGATTGATCATCCACGTACCCGCCTTTCCGAAGCCAAAACCAAGCATTGAACCCACAGACAGCTGCACGATCAGCGTCTTGACCAGATGCATGACCGACAGGTTCTCACCCGTAGAGAGAACAGCCACCAGCATCACCGTAATCAGATAGGCCATCGGATCGTTAGAGCCAGACTCAAGTTCCAGGATCGGCCTGAGATGATGCTTCAGACCCATCTTCTGCGTACCCAGAATACCGAAGACCGAAGCCGAGTCGGTACTTGACATCGTAGAAGCCAACAGGATCGACGGAAGTAGCGCGAAGTGAATCGTAGTCCATGAGAAGCCAGAGATCCACCAGACAAAGAAACCCGTGAACAGCGTAGTCAGCAGCACGCCGAATGTACTCAACACCAGACCTGGCCCTAATACCGGTTGTATATCCCTGATCTTCGTGTTCAGGCCACCAGAGAACAGGATGACTGAAAGCCCCACCATACCGATGAGCTGAGCACTCTCCACGTCGTCGAACTCCAATCCCAGACCGTCACTGCCGAAGAGCATACCCACAACCAGGAACAAGAGCAAAGCCGGCAACCCATAGCGATAACCAGGTTTCTGAATCAGCACACCAGCCATCATCAGGATGGCACCGACCAACATAAAATTACCAGAGGTGAAAGATAAAGCCATTGAGAATCATTTATAATCATTTCCAGCCACAAAGGTATGATTATTTTTCCGAATAACCAAATAAAAAGCAAAAAATGTCATTTTTCACCGTTGCTGAGAGCCACTTCCCTTTGCCTGCCGACTGTGGAGCCTGCCAGTCTGCATGAGGAGATTGTGCATCATATTGTTTTTTTCTCTTCTGAGCCACTTTCTTCACTCGAATGAACAATTACCCATCCGATAGGAGAAGTGCGCTCAGAAACGCTCCTATTGCGTTTTAGAGCCATTTTACAAATCTTTTCGCTCTGCTGTTAGAATCTACTACTAGAATTTGAATAGTAAAATAACGATATTTGATACACGAAAGAGCCAATTAGGGGTATTTGGAACCCCCTCAGTATTATCGATAATCGTAACCCCTATAAGGGGGTTACTATGATTATCAATACTGGGGTGTAAAATTACCCCTAATTGAAACCTCATAGAAATGAAAACAGCAGGGGGCTTATCTCCGGCTCCTTTATATTCCGGTAATTCGGGACCCCTATAAGGGGGTCCCTGGAATTACGAATATAGAGCCTGGAAAAGACCCCTGCTGAAGCCTCTTGAAATGGTCTTCTGAAATGCAGAAAATACCTTCCAAATACTTGAAAGTCTCATTAGGATTTTCTGAAGAACCTTTCAAGGCCTGGAAGGCTTCATTTGGATTTCCTGAAGAGCTTTTCAAGGCCTTGAAAGCTCCATCGGAAAAGTCAAATGGGGTTTTCAAGGCCTTGAAAGGGACGTTAGAATTCGTAATCGAGACAGGTGCGCTGCACGGTGTAAGGACGTACCTTGCCATCGGCGACGGCGACATGCTCAGGGTGGGTGGCATAGGCCTTGAGGGCCTCTGGGCTCTCGAGGGTGGAATCGAGCATGACGTCGCAGTTGCTCGAAGCCAGTCGGCCATCGACATTGACGATGACCTCAATGAGGCCAGGGACTTTACCTACGAGGCCTTCAAGTCCGGCCTTGATACCTTGCTTTACCTCCTGCTTCTGCTCTTCGGTGAGTTCTGGATTTAGTGTCCAGAGAATGACATGCTTAACCATAAATTATTTTTGGAAATAAATGTAATTACCTGGGGTCAGATCGTCGTGAGTAATCTTGATAGAAAGTGGCTCCGACATACCAAGACCATCGACTACGACGGTGATGTTCTCATCGGTGAGAGGAGTCACGCCTAAGCTCGACAGGGCAAAGGTCTTGATGACCTGTCCGATACCCGTGAGCTTATCAGACGACACATGTGGATTGTAGCACAGATTGAGCTTAAGAGCGCTTGAAGAGGTGTTCTCCTCCGGATCGTAGATGATGTTGAACGATGGAGCAACTGAGGTGCCACAGTATGCACGGCACTGAATGGTGAGATAGCCGCGATAGATGCTTACGAAATCGCCATTGCTGGCATTGAGAGGAATTATTTCTTTTACACTGTCGGTATCGAGCATGTTCTTGGCCTCGGCATCGGCCTTGCGGGTGAACGATGAGATCTCGTTGAAGAAATAGCCATCGTTGATCTCGGCATTGTCAATGTAATAGCCTTTGCCTGCTTCTTCCTTGATATTATCATCAGTGTAAGTATAAAGCAAGTAGCCGCGTGTTCCTGAGGCAACATCCTTTAACTCGCTGAGACTGCAGCGGACAACGCCACCATGGTCCTGATAAAGGGTGTAACCTGTAGCCTCTTTGCTGATGGTAAAGTAACCAT
>DCIF01000017.1:0-1084 GCA_002315795.1 Bacteroidales bacterium UBA1733 | reverse complement strand
AATATCAATAAAACGGAGGATTCGCAATAAAATTGTGCAAGAAATGTTAAAAAGGCACACCATTGTAAAATTCCAGGATCTTGACACGCATCAGGTACTCATATTTGGCCTGTAGCTGGTCGCTGAGCGCCTTTTCGAGCTTGGTCTGGGTGTTCTGAAGGTCGATGGCGGTGCTCTTGCCTGCAGCGTAACGTTCGCTCTCGTAGTCGTAAGAGAGCTGGGTACTCTTGGCGGCCGACTGTGCAGAGGTGTAGTTATCGCGCGCCTTGACAGCGTTCCAGTATGCCTGCTCGATCTGTTTCTGCAACTGCAGCTGTGAGTCGCTCAGGAGAAGTTCCTGGTTCTGAATCTGCAGTCGGGCCTGACGGATGCTGTTGCGCGTAGAGAAGCGGTTGAAGATGGGGATGTTGAGCGAGAGGCCGATATACTCACTGCCGTTGAGGTCGAGCTGCTTGCCGAACGACATGTTATCATAGTCGAACTGATGATAGTAGCTGTTGGAATAGCTGGCGCTGAGCGAGAGCGTAGGCAAGTTGGCACTCTTGGCCACCTTGAGGTCGTACTTGCTGCTCTCGAGGTTGTATTTGGCAGCCAGGATGCTAGGATGCAGCTGTACGGCCTGTGCGAAGACCTGTGCGGCAGAGAGGATGTCCTTGCCGAACTCGGTGGTGTCGATGTCGGCAATGGCGAACGAACGGACGTCGTCGGTGAGGTTGAGAGCCTGCATGAGGTCAAGGCGTGCCATGGTCTCATTACCTTCAGCTTCGGTGAGCTGGTGCTTTGAGACATCGACCTGCGCCTGTGCAGAGGCTACCTCCGACTCTGGTTTCTTACCGGCCTCGAAGAGATCGCGCGCCTTCTGTAGGGTCTTACGATCCATCTCAAGCTGTTGCTGCTGGATGGCCACGACGCCACGATAATAGAGCGCGTTGAGGTAATAGCCGGCAATCTGGATACTCAGATCCTGACGGGCTTTATCAAGCTGTGCGGTGGCTGCCTGGAGCGAGAACTTATCTGACTTGATCTGGTTGCTGATGCGGAAACCATCGAACAACGGCATGGATGAAGAGACGCGGAAGGAGGT
>DCIF01000107.1:7615-7993 GCA_002315795.1 Bacteroidales bacterium UBA1733 | reverse complement strand
TTTCTGGAAGTGGTTTCAGCGATCAATGAAAGCACAAACAAAAGTCTGGAAGTGGTTTCAGCGGTCAATGAAAGCACAAACAAAAGTCTGGAAGTGGTTTCAGCGATCAATGAAAGCTCAAACAAAAGTCTGGAAGTGGTTTCAGAGAGCTTGAAAAGGAGAAAATAATTTCTTAAAGCGGTTTCCAGTTGCTACTTGATTTTCTTATGTTTTGGAACAATACTACAAGAGCCGAAGAACCTCAAGGAATAAATAAAACGCCCGAAGTCTATTCTTCGAGCGTACATGTGAATTCAACAAGAGAGATCATTAATCTTTCAGTGCTGTAACGGGAACGACCCATACCCCATCTGGCCGTTTGTAAACAGAATTACTCAT
>DCIF01000107.1:6620-7553 GCA_002315795.1 Bacteroidales bacterium UBA1733 | reverse complement strand
GTCATAAGAGAAGACCCCGGTCAGTCATAAGAGAAGACCTCGTACTGGAATGGGAGAAAATGTCGGAAAAACAGGATGGAGTGCATGTAAATGAGCGAAATTTGTAGAAAAATGATGAAATTTGTAATTTTTTCGCACTTTTTTGTTCGATGAAAGAAAAATGTTTGTATATTTGCACCCAGAAAAACAAAAAGATTAGCAAATGACAATGAATCGCGCATATTGGTGGTGGCGTCGCTCATAACTACACGTTGTGGGTCGCACCCTTATGCGAAGATAGCATATATAGAAGGGGCTTGCACAACGTCTGCAAGCTCCTTTTTTTTTAGATTGCTTCGGCTACCTGTTGCAGAAAATAAGAAACATTATATATATTAATATGAAATCTTATCACGTTGATGAGAATGGCTACTACGGCCAGTTTGGCGGAGCCTACATCCCAGAGATCCTTTATAAGACTGTAGAGGATCTGAAGAAGGCTTATCTGCCTATTATCGAAAGCAAAGAGTTCCAGGACGAATACAGAGCTTTGTTGCGTGACTACGTGGGTCGTCCGTCTCCACTTTACTATGCCAAGCGAATGAGCGAGAAGTATGGTTGTCAGCTTTATCTGAAGCGTGAAGACCTGAACCATACAGGTGCTCATAAGATCAATAATGCCATCGGTCAGATTCTCATCGCCAAGAAGATGGGAAAGACCCGTATAGTGGCTGAGACGGGTGCCGGTCAGCATGGTGTGGCTACAGCTACTGTCTGCGCGCTGATGGATATCCCCTGCCGTGTGTATATGGGTGCTACCGATGTGGAGCGCCAGCATGTCAATGTGGAGCGCATGAAGATGCTCGGAGCAGAGGTCTTCCCGGTGCAGAGTGGCAATAAGACCCTCAAGGATGCTACCAATGAGGCTATCCGCGACTGGTGCTGCCATCCATC
>DCIF01000107.1:4428-6457 GCA_002315795.1 Bacteroidales bacterium UBA1733 | reverse complement strand
GGTGGCGGTTCGAATGCTGCCGGTACCATCTATCATTATCTCGACGAGGAGCGCACCAGGATCATCTTAGGCGAAGCCGGTGGCCTGGGTGTCGATACCGATATGACGGCAGCCTCTATGCAGATCGGCACGCTGGGCATCCTGCACGGCAGTCGCATCAAGCTGATGCAGACAGACGATGGCCAGATCATCGAACCTTACTCGATCTCTGCCGGTCTTGATTACCCTGGTACGGGCCCGATCCACTGCAACCTTTATGAGACGGGTCGAGCACAGGTATTGCCTGCTAACGATGATGAGGCTTTGCGTGCTGCTTTCGAGCTGACCCGACTGGAGGGTATCATCCCTGCGCTTGAGAGTGCGCATGCCTTGGCTCTCCTGCCTAAGGTGAAGGATCAGTTCAAGCCTACCGATATCGTCGTCCTGACTGTTTCCGGTCGTGGCGACAAGGACCTTGACACTTATTTGAAGCATAAGGACGAGATAATGTAATTTGAGAATATGTATCAATATCATACAGCCTCTAAAAAGATCCTCGGCGATCTCAATACTCCGGTGAGCACTTATCTGAAGGTGCGCGACGCTTATCCGCAGTCGGCCCTGATGGAGTCAAGTGACTATCATGGAGGCGAGAATGCCAAGTCGTTCATCGGCCTGCATCCGATTGCCAGTGTAGCCATTGACCATGGGGTAGGAGTGGCTACTTATCCTGACGGATCGGTCGTGAAACACCCTGTCACTGAGAACTATGGTTCGGCACAGGTCATCAATGAGTTCCTTGAGTCTTTTGAGGTGACTGGCGAGAACGCTCAGTATTGCGGTCTCTTCGGCTATACATCGTTCAATGCGGTTCGTTATTTTGAGAATATCAATGTGAAGGACGAGACGCAGAAAGAGAACGATGCGCCTGATCTCCTTTATATATTATATAAGGATGTAGTGGTGTTCGATCATTTCCGCAACGAGATGATCCTCATCGAACTGCTTTCTGAAGGAGAGGAAGATGATCTGGATCAGCTGGAACTCGACTGTAACCGACGCGCCTACCAGACCTATGACTTCCGTCCGGTGGGTGACTACTGGTCAACGCTGACCGATGAAGAGCATAAGGAGAACATCCGTAAGGGCATTCAGCACTGTCTGCGTGGAGACGTATTCCAGATCGTATTGGCACGTCGTTTCAAGCAGCGTTATGAGGGCGATGACTTCAAGCTCTACCGTGCTCTTCGCAGCATCAATCCTTCGCCTTATCTGTTCTATTTCGACTTCGGTGGTTTCCGTATCTTCGGTTCGTCGCCTGAGACCCACTGCCGTATCGAGAAGAAAGAGACAGCTTATGTCGCTTACATCGACCCTATTGCCGGAACTACCAAGCGTACGGGAAATGCAGAGCAGGACCGTAAGAATGCGCTTTATCTGCAGAACGATCCGAAGGAGAATGCCGAGCATGTGATGCTCGTCGATCTGGCACGAAATGACCTGAGCCGTAACTGTCATGGTGTGCACGTAGATTTCTATAAGGACATGCAGTTCTACAGCCATGTGATCCATCTGGTTTCGCGCGTGAGTGGAGAACTCGATGAGGGAGCCGACCCTATCAAGGCTTTCATCGACACCTTCCCTGCAGGTACGTTGAGCGGTGCTCCTAAGGTTCGTGCCATGCAGTTGATCTCAGAATATGAGCCACACAACCGTGGTGCTTATGGCGGATGCATCGGTTTCATCGGTTTCGATAAGAGCCTGAATCAGGCAATCACCATCCGTACGTTTGTGAGCCGTAACAACGAACTGTGGTTCCAGGCAGGTGGCGGCATTGTGGCAAAGAGTGATCCGGAGTACGAGCTTCAGGAGGTTAATAACAAGCTGGGTGCGTTGCGCAAGGCTATAATGATGGCTGAGAAATTATGAAGATAGTTATTATTGACAACTACGACTCATTTACCTACAATCTGAGTCATCTGGTCAAGGAGCTTGGCGCTGAGGTGACCGTCTATCGCAATGATAAGTTTGTGATGGAGCAGCTGGAGGA
>DCIF01000107.1:1926-4233 GCA_002315795.1 Bacteroidales bacterium UBA1733 | reverse complement strand
CCGACGATTATCTCTTTGAGGGGGTTGGTTCTCCAGTCGAAGGAAAGACGGAGAGAATCCTGGAGATTGGCCGTTATCACTCGTGGGTAGTCGATCAGCAGGATTTCCCTTCCTGCCTCGAAGTGACTTCCGTCTCTGACGAAGGCTTCGTGATGTCTCTTCGCCACAAGGATTATGACATCCGTGGCATTCAGTATCATCCTGAGAGCGTCCTGACTCCTGATGGAAAGACAATTTTGAAAAACTGGATAAACAACTAAGGGAACTTAAGGGATTTGAAGGGAACTTAAGGGATTAGAAGGGACGTTAGTGCCCCATGTCCGAGAATTTCTTTTATCTCTTAGAATCCTTGACAAAATCTTGCGTAACCGATACTATTGTCCCTTAAATCCCTTGTATCCCTTATATCCCTTGTATCCCCAAAATCCCTTAATATCCCCAAAATCCCTTAATATCCCCAAAATCCCTTCAAATAATGAAATCATACTTAAACCGTCTGATTGACGGACAGATCCTCTCACGTGAGGACACCCATAGCATCATGCTCGGCATTGTGGATGAGAAGTATAACGATTGCCAGATTGCAGCTCTGCTCATGGCACTGCAGGCACGTGGCGTGACTGTGGACGAGTTGCTCGGTTTCCGTGATGGACTTTTGGAGACTGGTAAGCACCTCGATTTCCGTGAGTATAATACCCTCGACATCGTGGGTACGGGTGGCGATGGCAAGAATACATTCAATATCTCGACCTGTTCGTCGTTCGTCATTGCCGGTGCCGGCTATAAGGTAACTAAGCATGGCAATGGTGGTTCGACCTCTGTCTCGGGTGCATCCAATGTGCTGCAGGGACATGGTGTCAAGTTCTCGGCCGATCCTGATGTGCTGAAGCGTTCGCTCGATGAGGCGGGCATCTGCTATTTCCATGCTCCATTGTTTGCATACGGCATGAAGTTCGTCGGTCCTGTGCGCAAGCAGCTTGGTGTCCCTACCTGTTTCAATCTCCTCGGCCCATTGATCAACCCATGTCAGCCAAAGAACTCGCTTCATGGTACGGCCAATCAGAACCAGTTGCGCCTCTATGTGAATGCTCATCAGAAGATCGGTGACAACTATGGCGTTATCACTTCTTATGACGGCTATGACGAGATCTCATTGACCTCAGGCTTCCGTCTTGTCACCAACCATTTCGAGAAGGTATATACTCCAAAGGATCTCGGTTTCAACTATGTGAAACCAGAGGAAATCTATGGAGGTGCTACGGCTGAGGAGGCTATGCAGATCTTCGATGCAGTACTTAACGGCACAGCTACCGTATCGCAGAAGAATGTGATCCTGGCCAATGCTGCCTGTGGTATTGCGGTCATCGATCCTAATAAATCTATCGAAGAGAGCATCGCCATGGCTCGTGAATCATTGGATAGCGGCAAGGCACTGGCGGCATTCAGGAAGTTCATTGAGATCAATTCGTAATATCCCCAATTTCCCCAAACATGAAGGATATTCTTGAAGAAATTGTTGCCAACAAGCGTGTTGAGGTGGCCATTGCCGAGAGTGTAGTTTCGCTGGAACTGCTCAAGGAGATGACCGAAAGAAAGATACGCGAGGACGGACAACTGAAGTTCCGCTCCATGAAGGCGTCGCTGGCCAACAGCCAGAGTGGTATCATTGCGGAGTTCAAACGCAAATCGCCAAGCAAGGGCTGGATTCATGCCGATGCCAAGCCTGAGGAGGTGGTGCCTGTCTATGCCGCTGGCGGTGCATCGGCGCTGAGTATACTGACCGATGAAAAGTACTTCGGTGGCCAGTTGGAGTTCGTGCGCCAGATGCGTCCTTTAGTAGGTGAGACCCCAATACTGCGTAAGGAATTCATTATCGATCCTTATCAGCTCTATGAGGCTCGTCTCTATGGTGCTGATGCAGTGCTGCTCATTGCAGCCGATCTGGAACCTGCACTCTATGCACAGTTGGCTCAACTGGCACATGAGTTAGGACTTGAGGTACTGCTTGAGGTACATGACCCTGCCGAACTTTCCTATCTTCAGAGTTTTGTGCCCGATATGCTCGGTGTCAACAACCGCTCACTGGGTACTTTCCACACCGATGTGCAGCACTCGTTCGATATTGCAGAGGCCATGAAGAAGGCTGTTGACCAGCTGGGGATCAGTGCAGAAGACCAGCCGGTACTGGTGTCAGAATCCGGCATCTCTAATCCTTCGGTAGTCAAGGAACTCCGTAAGGTGGGTTTCCGCGGATTCCTCATTGGCGAGTGCTTCATGAAAGAGGCTGATCCGGGACAGGCACTGAAG
>DCIF01000107.1:0-1854 GCA_002315795.1 Bacteroidales bacterium UBA1733 | reverse complement strand
CTATACTATAAATATTTTTCCAACCATAAAATCCAAACTTTCACCATGTTAATTAAGGTCTGCGGTATGCGCGATGCCGAAAATATTCGCGAGGTTGACGCACTTGGCGTCGAGATGATGGGTTTCATATTCTGGCCAGGTTCAAAGCGCTACTGTGCTGAGAAGCCAGCTTATCTTCCTGAGCACGCTCGTCGTGTAGGTGTCTTTGTCAATGCTGATCCTGAGGAGGTAGTAGCAAAGGTAAAGGAATATGGTCTCAGCTACATCCAGCTCCATGGCGATGAAGATCTCGCTTACGTCACCGCATTACACAAGGTCCTTGTAGAGCAGAATGTGCGTACTCCTCGCATTGTGCGTGCCATCAGTGTTGCCTCTCGTAGCAACGTGCTGAAGGCTATGATGTGGGATGGCTACGTTGATGGACTCCTCTTTGAGACTCCATCAAATGGTTATGGCGGATCGGGCGAGTCGTTCGACTGGAGCCTGCTCAGCAGCTATCGTGGTCGCACACCATTCTTCCTTACAGGTGGCATAGGCCCTAATTCGTTGGAAGCATTAAAGGAATTTGAACACCCTATGTGGCTCGGTGTCGATCTCAACAGCCGTTTTGAGAGTGAGCCAGGTGTGAAGGATATTGAGATTCTCAAGCCTTTCATCGCCGAACTCCGGGAAGCCATCCTGAAGGGTGACAACACTGTTTACAAGCTGTGATGCGGCTTGTAAAGTTATAAGTTATTAGTTATCAGTATTGACCATAACTAATAACTAGTAGCTAATAACTTTATTTCAATAACAATGAATCGAATAAATCAACTTTTTGCCAGCAAGCCTGAAAACCTGCTGAGTCTCTATTTCTGCGCCGGTGCTCCTACACTTGAGGGTACAGCCGACGTGATTCGTGCCATGCAGCAGAAGGGTATTGCCATGGTCGAGATTGGTGTGCCATTCAGTGACCCTATGGCCGATGGCCCTGTCATCCAGGAAGCTGCCACTACGGCATTGCGCAATGGTATGTCGCTCCGTCTGCTCTTCGAACAGCTCAAGGATATCCGTAAGGACGTCACCATTCCGCTCATCCTCATGGGTTATATGAATCCTGTGATGCAGTTCGGCTTTGAGAAATTCTGTCAGAAGTGCGTCGAGGTAGGCATCGATGGTATGATCCTTCCTGATCTCCCATTCAAGGACTATATGGAGGACTTTAAGCCTATTGCCGACAAGTACGATCTGCGCATCATCATGCTCATTACGCCTGAGACCAGCGAGGAGCGCATCCGCTTTATCGACGACAACACCGATGGCTTCATCTACATGGTGTCATCGGCAGCCATCACGGGTGCACAGAAGGAGTTCAATGAGGCCAAGCAGGCCTACTTCAACAAAGTGCATGCCATGAACCTCAAGCATCCTACGATGATCGGTTTCGGTATCTCGAACAAGCAGACACTGCAGTCGGCTCAGGCCAATGCCAACGGTGCTATCATCGGTTCGAAATTCGTGCAGCTTCTGGCTGCTGCCAATGGTGATGCGCCACAGGCTTTGGATGCACTTTATGCAGCCTTAGCACAATAAAATGGCTGAAAAAAGCATTTTGCAAATGGCAATATCGCTGAAAGTGGCGAAAAAGAAAGAAAAAATGCAGAAAAAGACAGCATCATTTGGAAGTTTCTAAAGAAAATGCTATCTTTGCACCCGCAAATTCATAGAGCACAGAGCTCGTGAAGGATTGCAATAGTATTCACTCATAAAAACATTTTGCTACAATGGCTACTAAGATTCGTCTCGCACGTCATGGTCACAAGGACTACGCTGTATATAGCATCGTAGTTGCAGATAGCAGAGCGCCACGTGATG
>DCIF01000111.1:657-6495 GCA_002315795.1 Bacteroidales bacterium UBA1733 | reverse complement strand
ATCATCGACCGTGCCAAGACCATCATCAAGCGTTACTATGACGGCAAGGGTTATAAGAATGCCGATGTAGAGATCATTCAGAATGATGATCCTAACCTCCAGAACATGGTCAACCTCACCATCTACGTAGATAAGCATGAGAAGGTTAAGATCAAAGAACTCGTCATCAACGGTCTTTCTACCTGGGACAGTATCGGTCACAAGCAGCTCCTGCCTTTCAAGAAGAAATACATGACCTTCCGTAAGGCCAATGCAGCCATGAAGAAGACCAATGCGGTTAACAAGTGGTATAATATGTTCCGTGCCAAGAAGTTCGTTCCTGAGACCTATAAGGATGACAAGGCCAACCTCATCAAGAAGTTCCAGGAGCTCGGTTATCGCGATGCACGCATTGTCAGCGAGAGTGTAGATAAGTTTGATGACCGCCACGTCAACGTGACCCTCAACGTCGAGGAAGGCCAGAAGTACTACATCCGCAACATGACTATCGTCGGCAATACCGTCGAGCCACAGGAACTTCTCATGGCCTACCTGCAGCTTGAGAAGGGCGATGTTTATAACCAGACCAAGATTGACAAGCGTATCAACACCGATGAAGACGGCATTGGTACACTCTACATGGACCAGGGTTACCTCTTCTTCCGCATGGAACCTATTGAGGTGAATCTGGAAGGCGACTCAGTTGATCTTGAGTTCCGCATCATGGAGGGTCCTCAGGCTCATATCAACAAGGTAGTGATCAACGGCAATGACCGCCTCTATGAGCACGTAATCCGTCGTGAACTGCGCACTCGTCCGGGCGAGCTCTTCTCTAAGACCGACCTCATACGTTCTGCACGCGAGTTGGCACAGACGGGTCACTTCGACCCTGAGAAGATGAATCCACGTCCTGTACCTAACACCGAAGATGGTACGGTAGATATTATTTACGACCTTGAATCGAAGGCTAACGACCAGGTGGAGTTCTCGCTGGGTTGGGGTTCTACAGGTCTCATCGGCCGTGTTTCGCTCAAGCTCACCAATATCTCTATGAAGGATATCTTCCACCCATCACGCTATCACGGCATCTATCCGTCGGGCGAGGGTGAGACCTTCACTCTCTCGGTGCAGACCAACGCGCAGTACTACCAGTCTTATTCCGTATCTTACCAGAATCCTTGGTTCGGCGGTAAGCGCCCTAACATGCTCAACCTATCGGTTTACTACTCGCGCCAGTCGGACATCAACTCGCGTTACTATAGCAACTCGCTATACAGTAGCGGTTATGGCTATGGCGGCTATGGTTACGGCTATGGTGGTTATGGTTACGGCTATGGCAATGGCTATGGCTACGGTTCATCATCAAGCGCTTACGAGTATGCTATTGACCCTGACAAGAGCATTCAGATGATTGGTGCTTCACTCGGCTTTGGCAAGCGTCTCTCTTGGCCAGACGACTACTTCCAGCTGCAAGGTATGCTCAACTACCACGTCTATATCCTCAAGGATTGGCAGTACTTCCCTGTGACCAACGGTACGTCAAACAGTCTCTCTCTCGAGGCTATCGTCTCACGTAGTTCTATTGACAACCCTACCTATACCCGCCGCGGTTCCACCTTCACACTCGACTTGGAGGCAGCTCCACCTTATTCTCTCTTCGAGGATAACGAGAAGCTGGCCAGCGAGGATAAGTATTCAAAAGACAAGATGAAGTGGCTTGAGTTCTGGAAGCTGAAATTCTCTACCAAGACCTATACGCCACTTACTCAAGGCAATCGCACCCTCGTCTTCCATACCCGCTCTGACTTTGGCTTTTTAGGTCATTACAACCCTAACAAGGTATCTCCGTTCAACAGCTACTACATGGGTGGTGATGGCAACTCTATGTACTCATCGTCATACATCACCGAGTATATTCCACTGCGTGGTTATGAGAATGGTTCGCTCACCTCAAGCTATAGCGACGTAGCCACATGCTACGCACGTCTGGTAGCCGAGCTCCGTTATCCGTTCATGCTCGAAGCTTCAAGCACCATCTATGGTCTGGTATTTGCCGAAGCAGGTAACGCCTGGACCGATATGAAATACTTCAACCCATTCTCACTCAAGCGTTCATTGGGTGCTGGAGTCCGTATCTTCCTCCCAATGATCGGTATGCTGGGCATCGACTGGGGGTACGGCTTTGATCAGACCTTCGGCACAAGCAGCAACTCTGGCTCTAACTTCCACTTCGTTATCGGACAGGAGTTTTAAGTTAGAAACAAGCAAGAATACCTTCATATTTTTTGCTTGTCATCCTGAGCAAAGCGAAGGACCTCGTAAATAGTTTTTTTCATAATACTAAACTTTTGCTTCACGCAAGGGTCCTAATGACGAAGACCAAGAGAATAATTAACAGAATTATTAACCATTGATAACCCAAAAACTATTATGAAGAAGACTCTTATCCTCTGCCTCATGGCTCTGCTTGGCACATTCTGTGCAAGCGCCCAGAAGTATGCACTCATCGATATGGACTACATCCTCAAGAAGATTCCACAGTATGAGATCGCCAACCAGCAGCTCAATCAGCAGAGCAAGACCTGGCAGCAGGAGGTAGAGACCAAAGCAGCCGAAGCAGAGCAGCTCTATAAGCAGTACCAGGCTGATCAGGTCTATCTCACCGCCGATCAGAAGACCCAGCGTGAGAATGCCATCCTCGCCAAGGAGAAGGAGGTGCAAGACCTTCGTCTCAAGTACTTCGGTCCAGAAGGCGACCTCTATCAGAAGCGCAACAGTCTCGTAGGTCACATCCAGGACGATATCTATAATGCCGTCAAGGAAATTGCCGAAAAGAACAACTACGTCATGGTCATTGACCGTGCTTCGGCCGAAAGCATCATCTTTGCCTCTCCGAAGATTGATATCTCAAAAGAGGTGCTCAAGAAGATGGGATACTAATGGGACAAGCATCATTAGTAAATAGTAAAGAACAATTATCAGATGAAAATAATTAATTACTAATTAAAATAATTTTTTTTACATGTTCAAGAAACTTTTTGTAGCAGCATTCGTTGCTATTGTAAGCATTACCTCTTACGCACAGACCGCCCCAAAGTTCGGTACCGTTGATCTCCAGGCAGTAATGAACGACATGCCAGAAACCGCAGTTCTTGAGAAGGAACTTGCAAACAAGACCACTCAGTTCCAGACCGAGGCAAAGAAGATGGAAGACGAGATGCAGTCAAAGTATCAGTCATACGTTGAGCAGCGCGACTCACTTGACGACGTTACCCGTCAGATGCGTGAAGAGGAGCTCCAGACCCTTAGCAACCGTGCTCAGCAGTATCAGCAGGCTTCTTACAATCAGATCCAGCAGTATCAGCAGCAGCAGGTAGCTCTCATCCAGGAGAAGCTCTTCAAGGCTGTTAAGGCTGTAGGTGCACGCGATAAGTACACCGCTATCTTCCCAACCAACGAAGCTACTTACTTCTCTCCTACTGAGACCACTGACGTCACTGCTACTGTCAAGAAAGAGCTTGGCATCAAGTAATCAACGCATCATTTAGCACCCTCGCCCCATGGTAAAGCAGATACTTACTACACTCGCCCTCGCCACCACTTTGACCTTCGGCCTTGCGGCACAGCAAGAGACCGAGCCTCAGCAGATGGCTGTCGTTCGATTTGGCAATGTTGATATGGCACGTCTCTTTGAGCTCATGCCAGAGAGTCAGGCCGCAGAAACCGAACTGGCTGAGCTGCAGAAAGCCTATGATGACGAACTCCAGAAGATGGGCGAAGAATACCAGCTCAAGGTCACCGACTTCGTCTCTGTGCAGCGCACCCTCGACCATAATATTGCCGAAGCTCGTGCACAGGAGATAGAGCAACTGCAGCAACGCATACAGCTCTTCCGCCAGCGTGCTGCCGACGAGATTCGTCAGAAGCGAGAAGCGCTCACGGCTCCTATCACCGAGAAAGTTACCGCCGCCATCAAGACCATTGGTCAGCGATATGGATACACCTATATCTTCGACCTGAATCAGGCTGGCGTCCTCTTCTTCGACCCTCAGCTCTGTGACGATGTTCTCCCGCTGGTTCGTGCCGAATTAGGATTTTGAGCTAACGCTTAATATTAAATAACAAATATCAAATATCAACGTCCCTTTATAGTGAGGGTGCTGATATTTGATATTTGTTTTTTATGTATATTTTATCCCTGATATTTGCTTTTGAAGATTATTTGTTATTTGCCAAAGGCATGAGTCTATACATCGCCACATCATGTCCCTGTATCAGGACGCTCTTCTGTTTCTTCGGACGAGTATTTCCGCACTTGGCCTTCTTGGCATCAGCAGCCCAGAGGTCACGCACATTATAGACCTTGTCCGTGAACGATATGGCACGGCCAGAGACCTCAGTATCGACGGTGTTCCAGCGTTCCCAATCAAGAGCCACTTGCTTTGGCTCAACGCTGCGGTTCAGCAGACAGAGGGCCCATTCATCGTTCATCAGCGGCTTCAGCCAAACCTCAATGCTGTCTTTCTGTTCGATGCGCATACCTTGAATACCCAGACTGTCCTGATCTACAGCAATCACCTCCTGGTTGGTGATGATTTTGAAAGTTTCATCGCTCATATTGTTCAGGTCATGACCCAGGATGAGAGGTGCGGCCATCATACACCACAGTGAGAAGTGCGCACGGTCTTCGCTCACACTCATGCCATTGCCCACCTCCAGCATATCAGGGTCGTTCCAATGGTCCGGACCCGCATACTTGCGCAGTTTCTCATTGAGCTCCACAATCTGCATCACACCACTGGCATGCCAGGTGCCTTTCTCCAGAATACCATCAAAATGCGCCCAGATATCGCCCGTTGTACGCCATGAATGCGCTATCGGCTCACCATACTCATAACCCTTCGTATCGCCCCACTCGCACATGCTGAAGAGGATCGGACGTCCTGTAGCCTTCAGCGCGTTCGACATCAGTCGGTAGGCACCGCGCGGATTGATGTCCTCAGTATTGCACCAGTCATATTTCAGATAGTCGATGCCCCACTTGGCATACTGCAGCGCATCCTGATATTCATGTCCGAAGCTACCAGGTCGGCCGCCACAGGTCTGACGACCCGCATCACTGTATATACCCAGTTTCAGTCCACGATTGTGGCAGTATTCTGCCAGCGCTGCAATACCGCTAGGGAAGCGCTCTGGGTCGGCCTGAATGAAGCCAAGACTGTCACGCTGACCATGCCAGCAATCATCCATATTAAGATAGATGTACCCCGCATCACGCAGACCCGTACTTACCAGCGCATCCGCCGTCTCACGTATCAGGTTCTCATCAATCTTATCCGCAAATTTGTTCCATGAATTCCAACCCATCTGTGGGGTCAGCGCCAGGCCCTCATACTTCTGCGCCCATCCCTGCGTAGCCGCCAACAACATCGCGGCCGATAATAGAAACTTTCTCATTGTTTATGTGTTTATAGGAATTTGTTTAATTGGCGGTGTAAATATACGAATAATTCCTGAATCGCGAGTCAATAGTCAGTAGAAATCTTGACAATGACCTACAAAACCTTTGATTTTGACTTATGCAATGCTATAGTTGTTGAGGTTTGTAGTGCATGTCCCACTTTTTTTATTGAAACGTTCGAAACACCTTGTCATCTACAGGAAAAAAGTTGAATGTAGTTTCCAAGGGGTTGAAAGGCGCTTCGGGAAATCAAAATAGTGTTTTCAGGACCTTGAATAGCTCTTCGGAAAATCTAAATGCACCTTTCATGACCTCTGAAAGCGCTTTATGAAATCAAAAACATCTTTTCAAGACCTTGAAAAACTGCTAAAGATTTTTTTAGCCACAAGTAATGACTC
>DCIF01000111.1:0-452 GCA_002315795.1 Bacteroidales bacterium UBA1733 | reverse complement strand
GGCATGCCATCGCCGAAGAAATAGGCAATGGCGTAGAACATTCCCTGCCAGCAGAAGAGGACAGGTGCAGCAAGAAGCATGATCCAACCATACGAAGCGGCGAGGACGGCAGAGGTGACCAGATCGAGCGTAGCGTTGGTATAAAGGAAGGTATTGGCCTGCTCGCTGACGGCCCAACCATGGCTGGGAGAGAGACAGGAAAGCACAGGACCCACGATGCTGAAGGTGCCAATGCAATAGAGCAGAAGGCCCGTAACAAGGCCATTGAGACTATTGTTCTCCTTACCTTGTCGGGCATTAAGCTTGGCATTCATTCGGTCTATGCTACCGGCCAGATCTAATCGGGTACCGATGATGCCACCGATGGCAAGACTGAGGATAAACATCACAGGATACTCGCTCTTTGCCATATTGGGCAGAGCTGCATTCACTCCCAGGACGAGACAGGCAAG
>DCIF01000071.1 GCA_002315795.1 Bacteroidales bacterium UBA1733 | reverse complement strand
ATGAGCAGGGAAGTCTTACCAAGGTACTTTCGATCCTCTCTTTCTACGATATGAACCTCACTAAGATTCAGTCAATGCCAATCATTGGTCGTGAGTGGGAATACCGTTTCTTCGTAGATCTGACTTTCACTGATTATCTGCAGTATAAGAAAGCGCTTGATGCAATCATGCCATTCACGACAGATTTCATGATACTGGGAGAATACGTGGAGAATCAGATTGACTGATTTCAAATTGATAATTGACAATTGATAATTGAAAATAGACCGATGAAAGAAATTTGTCCGGCTGACAGGATCAGTAACGTACAGGAATACTATTTCAGTCGCAAACTCAAGGAAGTGGCAAAAATGAATGCAGATGGCGGTAAACCCGTGATCAGCCTGGGTATTGGCGGTCCGGATTTCATGCCGTCTAATTCTACCATTATGGCGCTGATGCAGGATGCTATGCAGCCTGATGCGCACAGCTATCAGAGTTATGCCGGATTGCCTGCGCTTCGTGAAGCCTGGAGTGGCTTTTATAAGCGCTGGTATGACGTTGACCTTGATCCAAAGACTGAGATGTTGCCACTGATCGGTTCGAAGGAGGGTATTATGCATGTCAGTATGGCTTTCCTCAATCCGGGAGACAAAGTACTGGTGCCCGATCCTGGTTACCCTACCTATACTTCTGTGAGCAAGCTTGTCGGAGCTGAGATCATCAAGTATGACCTCACTTACGAGAACGATTGGGAACCTGACTTTGAGGCGTTGGAGGCAATGCCCGATATCGATGAAGTGAAGATTATGTGGGTCAACTATCCACACATGCCAACGGGTCACTGCGCAACGCGTGAACTGCTGCAGAAGATTGTGGAGTTTGGCAAACGTCATAACATCGTCATCATTAATGACAATCCTTATTCTTTCATCCTGAATGACGAACCGCTTTCGATCATGCAGATCGAAGGTGCTAAGGATATCTGTCTGGAGTTCAATTCCATGTCGAAGAGTCACTCTATGGCAGGTTGGCGCCAAGGTATCGTCGTTGGTAAGAAGGACTTTATTGACTGGGTGATGCGTGTGAAGAGTAATGTCGATAGCGGTATGTTCCGTCCGATGATGAAGGCGGCTATTGCGGCTCTTAACAATCCTGCATCTTATTTTGAAGAACTCAACGAGGCTTATCGCGTACGACGTATTGCTGCAGAGCGTATCATGGAGTATCTCGGTTGCGAGTATGATCCTAAGCAGCGAGGTCTCTTCCTATGGGGTCGCATACCTGACTCGTATGCTAACTGTGAGGAACTTACCGAGCCAATCCTTCATAAAGCACGTGTCTTCCTGACTCCTGGATTTATCTTCGGTAAGAATGGAGAGCGCTTTGTCCGCATCTCGCTTTGTGCACCATTTGAGAAGATGCAGGAAGCGCTTATCCGTATCAAGGCCTCTGGCTTTTGATGCGAGTTAAATGCGCAAAGCGCTATAGCGAACATTTAATACAAAGTAAATAACACGTAGGTTTCTATATGGAAATGAATTTTTTGCCGCTGCTGCCGCAGCTTGATTGCAAGCGACCACTCGTGATCTCTGGTCCTTGCAGTGCAGAGAGTGAAGAACAAGTACTGGCTACTGGCCGTGCATTGGCTGCACAGGGAGTGAAGATCTTCCGTGCCGGTATCTGGAAGCCACGCACCAAGCCAGGAGGCTTTGAGGGTGTCGGTGTCATCGGCCTGCCATGGCTGCAGAAACTGAAGCAGGAGACAGGTATGCTCGTCGGTGTGGAGGTAGCGACCAAAGCACATGTCGATGCTGCACTGGCTTTCGGTGTAGATCTCCTCTGGATCGGTGCTCGCACCACTGCTAATCCTTTCGCTATGCAGGAGCTTGCCGATGCATTGCAAGGCAAGGATGTACCTGTACTGATCAAGAACCCTGTCAATCCTGATGTGGAGCTCTGGATTGGTGGCATCGAACGTATTTACCGCGCAGGTATCCAGCGTATTGGTGTGATCCATCGTGGTTTCTCATCTGCCGATAAGACCATCTATCGCAACGTACCACAGTGGCACATCGCTATCGAGTTGCGTCGTCGTTATCCTAATCTTCCTATCATCTGTGACCCATCACACATCGCTGGTCGTCGTGACCTTA
Organism: Bacteroidales bacterium UBA1733; assembly: GCA_002315795.1. Next base: position 4,221 of record DCIF01000071.1, on the reverse strand, counting down.
TCAAGCCGCTGTCGCAGCAGGCTATGGACCTCGGTTTTGATGGCCTGATCATCGAGAGCCATTGCAATCCGGATGCTGCATGGAGCGATGCTAAGCAGCAGATTACGCCAGAGACCTTAAAACAGATGCTCGATGAACTCGTGATCCGCGACGCTTCAGTGCACACTGAGAGTCTCACGGACCTGCGTTCACAGATTGATGAGATTGATGATAAGATCATCGAGATTCTGGCCAAGCGCATGCGCATCAGTAAAGAGATTGCTGAGTTTAAGAAAGAGCATGATATGCCTGTCCTTCAGGCTGGCCGTTATGATGAAATCCTCACTCAGCGTTCACAGCAGGGTGCTGCGCTCGGTATGAGCGAAGAATTCATCAAGGAAGTTTTTGAAGCAGTGCATGGTGAGTCGGTTCGCCAGCAGATGCAGTTGATTAATAAGTGGTCATAGTCTATGAAGATAGTTATTTTAGGCGCTGGCAAGATGGGCATGTTCATGGCCGATACGCTGTGCATGGATCATGATGTTGCCGTATATGCACGCCATCCGGAGAAACTCCGTTACTGTCTGAACACCCGTCGTTTCACTACGATGGAAGAGATCAGGGAGTTCGATCCTGATCTGTTGATCAATGCTGTGACAATCAAGAATACGCTGCCGGCATTCGAACAGGTATTGCCCTATCTGAATAAGAAGTGTATGCTCTCTGATATAGCATCGGTCAAGACTGGTCTGCCAGAGTTCTATGCGGCTTCTGGTCATCCGTTTGTCTCCACTCACCCTATGTTCGGTCCGACTTTCGCCAATCTGAGCGATTTGAGCCAGAACTATACGGTCATCATCAAGGAGTCTGATCCTTTCGGCAAAGCTTTCTTCCGTGAAGTGTATGCTTCGCTTAAGCTCAACATCTACGACTATACCTTCGAGGAGCATGACGAGACGATTGCTTATTCGCTGAGTATCCCGTTCGTCTCAACGCTGGCTTTTACTGGCGTGATGAAGCCACAGGATGCACCAGGTACGACGTTCAAGAAGCACATGGCTATTGCACGGGGCTTGCTCAATGAAGATGACTATCTTTTGACCGAGATCCTCTTCAATCCTAATTCTCCTAAGCAGATTGACCATATCTGTGAGCGACTGGCCGAACTCTCGGATATCATCAAGCAGCACGACTCAGAGCGATTGCTGACTTATATCAATCAGTGTCGCGCCAATATCAAGGATCAGAAGTGATCTTTCGCGAAATGAAAAAACTGATCATCGTATATTTAGGTCTGATAGGGGTGTTTCTTTTTGAGACACTCCTATTCATGCTTTATCACCAGGATGTCTATGGCACTTTTGCAACGTCAGACTGGTTGCAGGTGCTCTGGCACAGCTTGCCGCATGACCTTACATTAGCTGGTTATGTAGTGGCCTTGCCTTTATTGGTCAGCTTGGTACACATCTGGGTATCCGGCCACTGGTTTAATAGCTTCTGCCGGTGGTATTTTACACTGATGAGTGTGCCACTGGCTTTGCTATGGATGGTCGATCTGGAGCTGTTCAGTTATTGGGGATTCCGTCTCGATGCCACACCGCTCATTTATCTTTCCGACTCTCCGGGTGAGACCCTTTCACAGGTATCTTTTGGTCAGTATCTCTTGGCTTTTCTGGTGCTTGCCGTTATTGTCGGCTTGGCCTACATGGGTTTACATAAACTGTTCTCTGGAAAGACGGCAACGGTCTGTGGCTGGCCTGCACGAATAGGCTGCACGCTTGCTGGTATACTGCTTTCCGGTTGCTGTTTCATCGCCATCCGTGGTGGTGTGACCGAATCGACCATGAACATTGGCCGTGCTTATTTCAGTCACGAGATGATGCTCAATCAAGCAGCTGTCAACCCCGTCTTCTCATTTATTTATTCTGTTTCCAGAAGGCAGGATTATGGCCAGATGTATCGCTTTATGAGCGATGAGGAATGTAAGTCATCTTACCAGGAGTTATTGACTCCAGATAAGATGGTAAATGATAATAATCAAATAATAAATAATAACCTTCGTCCCAACATTCTGTTGTTGATTCTCGAAGGTTTCTCCGGAGGTGCATTGACCGCTCTTTATCCTGATGAGGCTGACCCTCGCGTCATGCCTTGTCTCACGCAGTTATATCAGGAAGGTGTGGCATTTACTCGCTTCTATGCCAATTCCTGGCGCACAGACCGTGGCGTGGCGTCTATCCTGGCGGCTTATCCAGCTCAGCCGAAGACTACGGTGATGAAAGAGCAGAATAAGTGTAATCACCTTCAGTATCTTTCACGCTCATTATTGCAGGAAGGCTATAACCTTGAGTTCGTCTATGGCGGTGATGTCAACTTCACTAATATGAAAGGATTCCTGAGTGCTGGCGGCTTTGAACGTATTTATGGTAATACTGATTTCCCGAAAGATCAGCAGATCTCAAAATGGGGTGTCCCTGATGGCTATCTGTACGACTTTCTGTTGTCGGAAGTCGAGCAGGAAAGGTCTGACCATTGGATGAAGGTAGCACTCACGCTCAGTAGCCATGAGCCTTTCGATGTACCTGACTTCAACCGCATCCCTGAGCATCCTTTTGCCAATTCGCTTGCCTATGCTGACTCTTGTCTTGGAGACTTCATTGACCGATTGAAAGCCACGTCAGCATGGGACAATCTGCTCCTGATTGCACTCCCTGACCATTGCTGCACCTATCCTGACCTTGAACGTCCTGATCCGCTCCGCTATCACATCCCGATGGTATGGTTAGGTGGAGCCATCGCTCAGCCGCAGGTCATCGATGTCCTGGGTCAGCAGACTGATCTGGCCGCCACGCTTCTGGCGCAGCTTGGTATTGATCACAGTGCTTTCAACTTCAGTCACAATCTGCTCAGTTCAGATCATCGTCCATTTGCTTTCTATGACTTCCCCGATGGCTTTGGTCTGATCACCGACTCCTGTCTATATGTGCAGGATAATGAGCAGGATGGTGTGCCTCTCAAGTGGAGCCATGACCCTGAGCACAAGGCCGAACGCTGGGGTAAGGCCTATCTGCAGCATCTCTTCGACGATCTGGACAAAAGATAACATATTTTTCCCACATATCAAACACACAACACTATGAATCAAATGAAAAGTATCAGAACATTACTTGCTGCCATGGCATTTTCTGTAGCAGCAGGTGCAGGCGCACAGACGCTTAAGATGGACCATCAGGTAGTTCACATCAATGCTTATGAGGCTTCGACCTCAGTTAATCTTGTCGTAGTCAAACCTGAGCAGAAGCTCGATGCTGTCGATGCCAGTGCCTTTGCCGTACAGACCAATGGCATTGATCGTAAAGTAAAAATCGCATACACTTGCGATGACCGTGGCCAGTGGGCCGATGGCGGTGATTATTTGGCGCTTGGTCTTGAGGTAAGCACAGATCGCAAGGCGGCACCTCTCGTTTCGTTGGGTATGATGGGCACCTGGAGCACAGAATATCCTATCAGCGTCAAGCTGCAGAAAGGCAAGACCCTCAAGGCAGGAGGTAAGAAATATACGGCCATCGACTGCGAGACACCCCATGCACTCCGCAACTTCCTCAGCGAATCTGACTACTTCAGCCGCGGTACCTTTACAGGTCCTTCTACCGGTCGCCCTGGCGACGAGACCCTTACCTATGGTGCTTACGAGCCATCGGCACTTCGTTTCGATGGTCAGAAGAACCCTCTCATCATCTGGCTGCACGGCATGGGTGAAGGCGGCACCGATGTGTCTATCGAACTGATGGGCAACGAGGTAGTGTCGCTCATCCGCAACGACATCCAGCAGCACTTCACTACCGAGGGTGGCGAGAAGGGAGCCTACGTCCTTGCTGTACAGTGTCCGGTAGCCTGGATGGTGTCTGCACATGGCTTCGGCAGTGGCAACTATCCTTCGATCTATGCCGATGTCCTCAAGTCATGCATCGACAATTATGTAACACTGAATCCTGATGTGGATCGCAACCGTATCTACATCGGTGGCTGCTCGAACGGTGGCTTCATGACCATGCACATGCTGCTCCGCAACCCTGGCTATTTCGCCGCTGCCTACCCAACCTGTGAGGCATTTGCCGACGTCAATATTTCTGACGTAATGATCAAACAACTCAGCGAAGAGAACATCTGGTTCGTACAGTCGTTTGATGATATGACCGTCAATCCACGCGATTACTGCATCCCTACCTACAAGCGTCTGAT
>DCIF01000108.1 GCA_002315795.1 Bacteroidales bacterium UBA1733 | reverse complement strand
CCGATAAGACACTGAAGGACGAGGGCGCTACCCAACTTTATCGCGCTTATCGCGCTTGGCCAAAGAACTCTGCACTTATCAAGTTCCTCTCTGAACCTGGTGTAAAGCAGGAGATGCTCCGTGCAGAAGCTTATTACCTGCAAGATAACCAGAAGGAGATGCCTACAGCATTGGAGCCACTCTTCTTCGCTATCGAAGAGAAAAACAAGCAGGTAGACCTTACAGACAAGGGCATCGAGGCCTTGACGGGTGCAGCTGACGATCCTAAGTTCTTCGTTTTGCCCGACGTAGGTGCTGAAATAGCAGAAATCGAAAATGACCAGACACTCACCAACGAGCAGAAACTTGAGAAGAAGGAAAAGCTCATGACCGAGTATCAGACCAAGGCTGAACGCGTGCATGCTGTAGATCAGTTGCTCAAGGCATTCTGTATGTTCGATAAGGATGTCGATTACGTCATCTCGGAAGACGGAAAGGTCAAGATCGTCGATGAGCAGACGGGCCGTATCATGGAGGGTCGTCGTTGGAGCGATGGCCTGCATCAGGCTGTCGAGGCTAAGGAACGTGTCAAGATCGAAGCAACCACTCAGACCTTTGCCACCATCACACTGCAAAACTATTTCCGTATGTATCACAAGCTTTCGGGCATGACTGGTACTGCAGAGACCGAGGCTGGTGAGTTCTGGGACATCTACAAGCTCGATGTGGTATCGATTCCTACCAATCGTCCTATCGCACGTATTGATATGAACGACCGCGTATATAAGACCAAGCGCGCAAAGTATAAGGCTGTCATCGCTCAGATTGAGGAGTATGTCAAGGCAGGTCGTCCTGTACTGGTTGGTACAACTTCGGTCGAGATTTCAGAAACTCTCTCAAAAGCACTACAACTGCGTGGTATCAAGCACAATGTACTCAATGCCAAGCTCCACCAGCGTGAGGCCGACATTGTAGCACAGGCTGGTCAGTCATCAATCGTTACCATTGCCACCAACATGGCTGGTCGCGGTACTGATATCAAGCTTTCACCCGAAGTTAAGGCTGCTGGTGGTCTGGCTATCATCGGTACCGAGCGTCACGAGTCACGTCGTGTAGACCGTCAGTTGCGTGGACGTTCTGGTCGTCAAGGCGATGTCGGTTCTTCGGTATTCTTCGTATCGCTCGAAGATAACCTGATGCGTATCTTTGGTTCAGACCGCATTGCAAAGGTAATGGATTCGAAGATGTTTGGCATGGCCGAGGACGACGTCATCGAGCACCGATGGCTGAACAAGAGCATTGAGACCGCACAAAAGAAGGTCGAGGAGAACAACTTCGGCATCCGTAAGCGTCTGCTCGAATATGATGACGTACTGAACAAACAGCGTGAGGTTGTCTATACTCAGCGTCGTCATGCTCTGATGGGCGAGCGAATCTTCATCGACTTCATGAATATGGCCTATGGTGTGGCAAGCAATTTGGCTAACAAGTTCCATGATAGCAATGACTTTAGCGAACTGCAGCTCAACGTATTCCGCAACTTCGGTATTGAACTTCCATTCGGCGAAACCGAAGGTCGCAAAATGAAGGCTGAAGATATGGCTGATGCAATCTATCAGGCTGGTATCGAAAATTTCAATCGCCATTCACAGGAATTGGCCGAGAAAATTGGTCCACGTCTAAAGGAAATCTGGGAGCAGGTACGCGAACAGGGCCAAATCAAGAACATCATTGTTCCTATCACCGACGGCAAGCGAATCTATCAGATTCCTTGTCCATTGCAGGAGGCTGCCGAAAGCGATGGCAAGTCATGCATCAAGACATTCCTCAAGGTAATCATGCTCCACACCATCGACGATGCTTGGAAGCAGAACCTGCGCGATCTCGATGACTTGAAGCAAAATACCCAGAATGCACATTACGAGCAGAAGGATCCATTGCTCATCTATAAGCTCGAATCATACCACATCTTCGAACGCATGGTGACTTCGCTCAATTCGAAGACCGTCTCGATCTTGATGCGTGGCCAGCTCTACATGCCAGAGCCAACACCTGAGCAGATCGCAGCTGCAGAAGCCGCACAGAAGGCAGCAGCCGAGGCCCAGAACGATGCTGCCAAACAGGCCGCTCAGCAAGCAGCAGCAGCCGCATCCCGTCAGCAGTTCCGTACTGCAGCTCCTGAACGTCGTCCAGACTTCAGCCGTATGCAAGCCATTCACGCCAATGCCAATGGCGAGAACCAAGTACAGCGCAAACCACTTGCTTCTGCACCTCACGTTGGTCGCAACGAACCTTGTCCTTGCGGTTCGGGCCTGAAGTACAAGAACTGTCACGGCAAAGGCTAAGGTGTTTTAAACCCTTACCCGTCTTTCGATATCTTAAAAGAGCAAAGAGACCACTGGCTCCTCCCCTTTCCAGGGTCGCCGGCTTCTCTTTGCTCTTTTGTTATACCCCTCGTTTTGGGGGGGGTGTTCTATGAGAGGTAAAATGGCAAGTATTACCCAAACGGCACATACGCTTTTTGCGAGTGGAGAGCAGGTTGCAATCAGCGTATTCTAATATCTAGTTTCTGCACTATACTCCTATTATATAATAATATTAGCTGCAATAAAGGTGGGAGCTAAGACCAAGAATCCTCTCAAGATTTCGTACAAGAATTATAATAGCATTATGAAACCACTATTAACTGTACTCCTAATCATGTCAACACTATTCTCGTCCCTCTTCGGCCAAAGTTATGACCAGATGTGGGATAATGTTACCACAGCCGAACGCAAGGACCTTCCACGCGATGTACTGAAGAATGTGCAATCGATCTACGATAAGGCATCGAAAGAGAAGAACTTTCCTCACCTGCTCAAGTCATGGGTTAAGATTGTCGAGACCCAATGCAGTCTCGATCCCGACAGTTTCCGAATTGCCAATTTTCCACCTCTCCCCCACAAAGGTCAGGTGCAGACCGCGCTGTACAACGCCATCATGGGTCAGGCTTATCTGGTCATGACGGACACTCACATCTCAGAATACGATGAAGAGACCAAAGCAGAATACACCAACAAGGCCCGCGAACTATTCGAAGCTGCACTGAGCGATAAGGAGGCTCTGGCCAATGAATCAGCCGAGGATTATCAACCCCTGGTCAACACGGGCACGGACAGCCAGTACTACGACCATGACCTGCTCTCATTGATCACCCGCTTTGTACTCGATCACAGCAAGATGGCCGGGAGCGAAAAAGCTGCACTCTGTGGATCAGTGGCCCAATACTATAAGGAGCGC
>DCIF01000054.1:11101-13398 GCA_002315795.1 Bacteroidales bacterium UBA1733 | reverse complement strand
AAATAAAATCTTAGAATATGCATAGTAAATAAAAACGACATCATCACCTTCGCTACTTTCTGCATAGCGAGGATGATGAAATGATAGATTCTGAGGTTTGTCGAAACTCTTGGATCAGAGATAAGTAGCCATCTCGTCAGCTACCTTCTTAGCCTCCTGAGCTGCAACAGCTGCAAAGTTCTCAGAATGATCAGCATAGATGATGGCGCGTGAACTGTTGACGATGAGACCACACTGGCTGTTCATGCCGTATTTGACGACCTCAGCCAGAGAGCCACCCTGTGCACCTACACCTGGAACCAGCAGGAAGCTGTCAGGAGCTACACGACGAATGTCCTCGAACATCTGTCCTTGAGTGGCACCTACCACAAACATTACCTGATCTTCAGTCCCCCAGGTCTGAACGGTACGGATCACCTTCTCAAAAAGACGTTCATCGGTACCATCGACCGTACTGAGCTGGAAGTCATGACTGCCCTTGTTGCTGGTGAGAGCCAGGCAGATTACCCACTTACCCTCATAACCGAGGAATGGCTTTACGCTATCCTCACCCATGTATGGCGCAACAGTTACAGCATCAAGATCCAAGTGCTCAAAGAATGAACGTGCATAAAGCATCGAGGTATTACCGATATCTCCACGCTTGGCATCTGCAATGATAAACTGATTAGGATAATGCTCACGAATATACTTAACCGTACGCTCGAAAGCGATCCAACCCTCCACACCAAAGCACTCATAAAAAGCCAAGTTGGGCTTGTATGCTATACAGTAGGGCTCGGTAGCGTCAATGATTGCCTTATTGAACTGGAAGATAGCCTCAGCTGGCTCCAGCTTCTGGAGATGCTCTGGTATCTTCTTGATATCAGTATCCAGACCCACGCAGAGGAATGTCTTCTTCTGCTGGATCTGGGTAAATAATTGTTCTCTATTCATACAGATTAGTGCTGGATCTTAGCAGCCTTCTCTGCAGCCTTCTGAGCCTTCTCCTGAGCCTGCTTAGCCTTCTTGTTTGCCTTCTCGAGAGCCTTCTGAGCCTTGATGTTGCCATCAATTGTCTTCTTCTTGTCCTTGAGATCCTCCAGGTTCAGCTTGAGCTGTTCTGCCTCTGCCTTCAGATTAGCATCTGTTGGATTGAGCTTCTGGTTAGCCTTATTGGTCTTGATCTGGCCCTTAACAGCCTCAATCTGGTGCTTGTATTCCTTGCTGAGCTGCTCATCAGTCTTCTGATCATCAGCGAACGAAGTGAATGGTGCTGCAAGAAGAGCGCCAAGAAGCATGAACTTTGCAAAAGTCTTCATAGTGGTAAAAAAATAAAAAGTTGGTTAATAAGTTGTTGCTTAAAATTACTTGATATAGTCAACACCCATCCAAGGTTTCAGAGCCTCTGGCACCTTGATTGAGCCATCTTCCTGCTGGTAGTTCTCCATGATAGAGGCTACGATGCGTGGAAGGGCAAGTGCCGAACCATTGAGGGTATGACAGAGCTCGATCTTCTTGTCTGCAGCCTTGCGATAGCGGCACTTCAAGCGGTTTGCCTGATAGGTATCGAAGTTAGAGACCGAAGATACCTCAAGCCAGCGGTTCTGTGCAGCTGAGTAAACCTCAAAGTCATAGCAGACAGCTGAGGTAAAGCTCTGATCTCCACCACAGAGACGGAGGATACGGTATGGAAGACCAAGCTTCTGAAGCAGACCCTCAACATGCTCGAGCATCTCCTTGTGACTCTCAGCCGAATGTTCTGGAGTATCGATACGCACGATCTCGATCTTTGAGAACTCATGCAGACGGTTCAGTCCACGTACATCCTTACCGTACGAACCAGCCTCACGACGGAAGCACTGAGTATATGCACAGTTCTTGATAGGAAGATCCTTCTCATCGATGATCACGTCACGATAGATGTTGGTAACAGGCACCTCAGCCGTTGGGATGAGATAGAAATCATCTACCTCGCAGTGATACATCTGACCCTCCTTATCTGGCAACTGACCCGTGCCATAACCAGAAGCCTGATTAACGACTGTTGGTGGCATAATCTCCTCATAACCAGCCTTTGCTGCCTCAGTGAGGAAGAAATTGATAAGGGCACGCTGCAGACGCGCACCGAGGCCACGGTACACGGGGAAACCTGCACCAGTGATCTTCACACCCAAGTCGAAGTCAATGAGGTTGAGGTTCTTAGCCAGTTCCCAGTGAGGGAGCTTAGCAGCAGGAATCTCAGGATTGGTGTTCCAGTTACCAACGGTATCCTGACCGAGAACGCACTCCTTCAAGTTTGACTTAACTACCCAGTT
>DCIF01000054.1:0-10996 GCA_002315795.1 Bacteroidales bacterium UBA1733 | reverse complement strand
TCCTTGTTGGCACCCTTGAGTTCAGCCACCTTGGCCTTAGCAGCCTCAGCCTCTTCCTTCTGGCCATTCTTCATCAGCATGCCGATGGTCTTAGCCAGTTTGTTAGCTTCAGCCAAGTTACCATCGAGCTGTTGCTGAGTGCTACGACGCTCCTGATCCTTAGCAATCACAGCATCGATAGCCTCCTTAGCACCTTTGAAGTGTTTCTTATTCAAACCGGCAACTACACGATCGTACTGCTCGGTAATTAATTTCAGAGTAAGCATATATAAATGTAATGATAAAATGCGAAAAGAGCATTTGGCAACCATGCTGGTTGTCAAATGCCCTGTAATTCTTTTAAGCAGTTGGCCAAGGGCTTATGCCAGTGGCTCAACAGAGACGTAGCTCTTATTCTCACGCTTCTTAGCGAAAACTACCTTACCGTCGATGAGAGCGTAAAGAGTATCATCCTTACCGAGACCTACGTTGAGACCTGGGTTGTGCTTGGTACCACGCTGACGAACGAGAATGTTGCCAGCCTTAACGATTTCGCCACCAAACTTCTTAACGCCGAGTCGCTTTGAATGAGACTCACGACCGTTCTTAGAACTACCTACACCTTTCTTGTGTGCCATAGTGAACTTTCTTTTTTAATAGCGAAAAACGCTTATGCAACAATAGACTTAACTAACACCTCGGTAAAGTGCTGACGAGCACCGGTGAGCTTATCGAAGCCCTTACGACGCTTCTTATGGAACACCTTAATCTTCTTACCGCGAAGCTCAACCTGTGAAACTTCGAGAACTACCTTTGCACCCTCTACAACTGGGGTACCAACGGTGATTGCACCGTCGTTGTTGACGAGGAGCACCTTCTCAATGGTGATCTCCTGACCAACCTCAGCGCCTGCGATGTTCAAAACGCAGATCTTCTGATCTGGCTCAACAGTGAACTGCTGGCCCTGAATTTCAACAATTGCGTACATTGTTATAAATAAAAACTAAAAGTTTCTCCGCAAGGCGAACACCCAAACTTCGGGCATTACTTAGTGTGCCTACATCGGAATCAGCGTGCAAAGATAATGATTCTATCATTTGTTTCCTCATATTTTCAGTCTTTTTTATCTCCTTAAGCCGTTTTTCCTTAAAAAATAAATAATTTGCTATCCAAAGATGATTTTTTTGACTAAATATTTGTCTGACATTACACTTTTCACTATCTTTGTACCCGACAATAAATCAATTGCCAATAACACTTATTACAATAAACTAATATCCACAATTAAAACGTTTACAATCATGGCTTACAAGGTTGAACAAATCGAAGGCGTAGGTGAGGTTTACGCAGAGAAGCTTGGTGCAGCTGGCATCAAGACCACTGAAGATCTCCTCGCAAAGTGTGCAAGTGCTAAGGGTCGCGCTGCGGTAGAAGAAGAAACTGGCATCAGCCACAAGCTGATTCTGAAGTGGACCAATCACGCTGACCTCATGCGTATCAATGGTATCGCTGGTCAGTTTGCTGAGTTGCTCGAGGCTGCTGGTGTTGACACTGTTAAGGAGTTCCGTCACCGTGTTGCTGCTAATCTCCAGCCAAAAATGGTCGAGATCAATGAGCAGAAGAACCTCTGCAACCGTGTTCCTGCAGTTAGCGAGATCGAGCGCATGATCGCTCAGGCTAAGGAACTTGAGCCACTGATCTCATACTAAAACTGTCGCTAATATCAAATAGCAAAGATCAAATATCAGCATCCTCGCTACATATTTCTGTAGGTGGGTGCTGATACTTGTTATTTGATATTTAATAATTGTATTTGATATTTGATACCTGAAATCAAAGATTCTTTTTCGGATAAAGCTCCTCCCACCAGGTCGGATCATCCTGCAGCCATTTGGCAAACCATGCCATTGTGGTGTTATGCCAAGCTATGCGCTTGTCATAATCCAGGATGTGGTGCTGCTGATCGGTCACACTTACCAGAGCCGTTTCACGACCTAACAGACGCAAAGCCGTAAACATCTGCAGAGAGTTGTTATAAGGCACGTTATTATCGGTCACTCCATGCAGGAAGAGCAATGGCGTGTGTATCTTATCTACGCGATAGAGAGGCGACTGATCTACATAGAGATCCTTACGTGTCCAAGGATAGCTGTTGGCCATCGACACCTGGCTGTAAGTATATCCCCAGTCTCCCAGACCCCAGTAGTTGGAATGGTCGCTGATACCGGCATGACTGATAGCACAGGCAAAGATATCGGTCACCGTCTGCAGATACATCGTCATGAAACCGCCATACGAAGCACCGATACAACCAATCTTCTTATCGTTGACATAGCTATTCTGACGACAGAACTCCTTCGTAGCCTCGATGATGTCACGTGCCGGATCGACACCAGCAGTATTGACGTGACGCGAACCCCATTCCTGTCCGAAGCCAGAAGCGCCACTTGGCTGCACAATCAGAGTCACATAACCCAGTGCCGACCATGTATGCTGTGGATAATTACTCTCAAACGTACGACTGGTTGGCGAGCAGCCACCATAATAGTTCACAATCATCGGATACTTCTCAGCCTTCTTCTCATCGAAGCCGACTGGCAGATAATAGCGACAATAGACCGTATCTCCAATACTATTGATAAACGACCATGGCTTACATTCACCAAGTTCGATACCGGCAACATTCGATGCGTTCATATCCTCATCGAGCGTGATAGCCTTCTTCTTGGTGCCAATGAGCTTGGTATCCATACTATAAAGACGAGTACTGTTCGATGCGCTCATGCCATAGAAAGACATCACAGGAGCCGTCTTAGCCAAAGAGAAACGACTTACGACATCTTCAGGCACTGCAAGATGCTGAATCTTTCCATCGTTCGGATTCATGCGATAGAGGCAGATGCTGTCACGATGTTCTGCTGTAAAATAAAGCTGACCATCGTACTGACTCCACTCAATATTCTGCACAGAAGGATTGAAGCTTTTCGTCATCGGCTTCAACTCTTTCGTAGCCATGTCCATCAGGTATAGCTGGTAGTCATATTCATTCGATATCTTATCGGCTGGCAACGTGCAGCCAATGCGTCCGAAAGACTCCGGACTACCTACGAATGCCAGATACTTTCCGTCAGGCGAGAAGCTCATAGGTCGAGCAAAGCCTTCATGCTGAACCAGCGTATCTACCTGGAGCGTCTGCATATCCATCAGATATACATCATTGAAGACGGTCGGACGCATTGCCTCAATCTCATCGACGCTCTTCATCAGAAGCAATTTCTTACCATCGGCCGAAAAATCTATCGGATAAGTGTTACTATGGCCGAAAGTCAACGGCTGCAGGAAACCTGTCTTAAGATCGTATTTCGCCAAAGACATACGGTCACGCCACCCTGGCTGACGGTCTTCTGGATGAATCATTTCATAAACATCCTGATTCAGCTCCTTCGGACCTTTCTCTGTCTGCATCATGATGAGGTAATCTTCTGTAGGAGCTATGTTGAATCGACCCTCTGGCAGATGATTGGCCAGAATCTTCTCCTCTCCAGTAGCCGGATTGACCGTCACAAGCTCTCGACCGTTAAGTCCCTTACGAGTGAAATAGTAGTTGTTACTCTTTGGCATCCAACTGGCATCGGTACGTTCGCTGACCACACGACCGGTCTGTCGCTCTACGATCTTTCCGGTCCAGCGGTCACCACCAGAAGCTCGTTGTTGATAACTCAGGATCACATACTTACCATCAGGAGAGATCTGCGTACCCCTTACCAGCTTTCCGTCAAGTACGGTGTGTATAGAGTAAAGACCCCTCCCTTGCAGCGACGATGCAATCTCAAGATTCTTTGTATTACTCTCTACAGAGATCTTCAGACTATCAGCCACTCCTTCTTCCGAAAGATATTTCACCACAACGTGATGCAATGCTGGCTCGAGCTTAATATCACCAGCGTGAACCGACTTACCATCGATATACAGTTCGTAGTTCTTAGGAGCCTTCTCCAATTTAAGCTGGCCCTTCAGGTAGCTGCGGTTCAGAAGGTCGAAACCTACCATGTGCAAAGCATATCTGCTGCCATCTGGAGAACCAGGAAGAGCCACTCCGCTCCTTTCCTCTCCTGCTTTGACAGACTCGAGGTTAAGAGCCGACTTCAAAAGAGAAGAAGCTGCATAAGCTTTACCATTCACATCGGTCGTATCGACCATCACAGGAGTCTGCATTGCAAAAGGTCCTGCATAGAGATAATTCTCTACCTGCTGGCTTTCTGCCAGTGATGGCAATGTCGCCATCACAGACAACATTGCCATCATTGATAATTGTTTCTTCATATCAGGAAGTATATTAATCCTTCAAATTGAGTGCAATCTGGAGCTCATCGAGCTGTGCATCATCAATAGCACAAGGAGCATCCATCATCACGTCACGACCCGCATTGTTCTTAGGGAAGGCAATGACATCGCGGATAGAATCCAGCTCTGCGAACATTGATACCACACGGTCGAGACCGAAAGCAAGGCCAGCGTGAGGAGGTGCACCATACTTGAACGCATTGATGAGGCAACCGAACTGTGACATAGCCTTCTCTGGCGTGAAGCCGAGGAGGTTGAACATCTTAGCCTGGAGCTCTGAGTCGTGGATACGCACTGAACCGCCACCAAGCTCTACGCCATTCATAACGCAATCGTAAGCCCAGGAACGCACCTTACCCTGATCGGTATCAAGCATTGGAATATCGTCCGGATTTGGCATGGTAAATGGATGATGAGTAGCATAGAAGCGCTGTGTCTCCTCATCCCACTCGAAGAGAGGGAAGTCGATGACCCAAAGTGGCACGAACTTAGAAGGATCGCGGAAACCGAGCTGCTCACCCATCTCCAGACGGAGTGCACAGAGCTGCTTCTGAGTCTTGCGCATCTCACCACAAAGGATGAGCATGAGGTCGCCATTTTCAGCTTCGAACTTATTGCAGACAGCCTCGATAACCTCTGGAGCGTAGAACTTGTCGATGCTCGACTTGATCGTACCATCTGCATTCTTGCGCACCCAGATGAGACCCTTGGCTCCAATCTGGCTCTTCTTCACAAAGTCGGTCAGTCCATCAATCTGCTTACGGGTATAGCCAGCGCAACCCTTAGCGTTGATACCAGCCACATAGTTTACATCATCGAAAACTGAGAAGTTGCCAGCAGGAAGTACTGACTCAATCTCATAGTCCTTGGTAGTATTCTTCAGTTCCACGAACTTCATATCGAAGCGGAGATCTGGCTTATCCGAACCATAGTACTTCATAGCGTCCTCCCAAGTCATACGTGGGAACTGATCGAACTCAATACCCTTCAACTCCTTGAAGAGATGCTTCAGCATACCTTCGAACATCTGGATGACGTCCTCCTGTTCAGCGAACGACATCTCGCAGTCAATCTGTGTGAACTCTGGCTGACGATCTGCACGGAGATCCTCATCGCGGAAACACTTAACGATCTGGAAGTAACGGTCGAAACCAGCTACCATCAGCAGCTGCTTGAACTGCTGTGGAGACTGTGGCAGAGCATAGAACTGACCTGGGTTCATGCGGCTTGGCACAACGAAGTCACGTGCGCCCTCTGGGGTTGACTTGATGAGCATTGGAGTCTCCACCTCGAGGAAGTTCTGAGAGTCGAGGTAACGACGGCACTCGAAAGCCAGCTTATGACGAAGTTCGAGATTCTTTCGCACACAAGGACGACGCAAGTCAAGGTAACGATACTGCATGCGCAGATCATCACCTCCATCGGTATTATCCTCAATGGTGAAAGGTGGCACCTCAGAAGACGATATGATATTGAGCTCCTTAGCTACAATCTCTACATCACCAGTAGCAATATTCTTGTTCTTCTGCTCACGTTCACGGACGATACCAACCACCTGGATCACATATTCACGACCCAACTTATTAGCCTTCTCACAGAGTTCTGGGCTCAGCACTGATTCATCAAACACGAGCTGTGTGATGCCATAGCGGTCACGCAGATCGACAAAGGTAAGGCCACCAAACTTACGAACGGTCTTGACCCATCCTGCCAGTGTCACCTCCTGGCCGAGGTTGGCGAGACGAAGCTCGCCACAGGTTTGCTTTCTATACATATTGTGTATTTTCTAATAATTATCAAAAAAACGCGGCAAATATACTAATCTTTTTTCATTAAACAAAAATTTTTGATTCAATTAGTCTGATATTTTTGTTTTTTGCTTATCTTTGTTCCGTTTTAATGAAAATACACGATTATTCTTTTCCAGAGATAAACTCCCTTTCATCGATCGATGAAACCGCTTTTTAAAATCATTTTCTCCTTTCGTTGATCAATGAAACCGGATTTTGAAATCAGTTTCTCCTTTCATCGATCAACGAAAGCTTATTATTTCTTGATGTTTGCTTCCTGCAGGCCGTAACCTTTCTTCTTGTCTTCCAAAAGGAGGAGTACTGAGATGATGATGGCTACAACGCCATAGCATGCGAAGGTGGTCATGGTCTCTGTATAGTCAATGATACCAGCGGCATCGGTGTTGGCCTGATTGATCTTACCAATCCAGATAGGTACCATAGAGAGGCCGATATTCTGAATGAAAAAGATCAGTGCGTATGCGGTACCAAGGAGCTGCATAGGGATGATCTTTGGTACGGATGGCCACATAGCAGAAGGCACGAGACCGAAGGCGATGCCAAGGATCACCATCATGACAATGGCTACTGCTACACTGGTGACACCAGGAATGGCAAAGACGGCATGTACGAGGGTCAGAAGCACGGAACCGATGATCATGAGTGTGGCTCCCTTGCCAAACTTGTCATAGACAAAACCGAAGAGTGGAGTCAGAACGATGGTGCCGTAGGGTAGCATGGACGGAATGGAACCAGCCAGATCTTCTGAGACACCATACTTGATGACCATAAGCTTGGTAGCGAACTTCAGGAATGGGAAGACGCCAGCATAGAACATCAGACAGAGGAGTGCGATATACCAGAAGCCGCGATTGCAGAATAACAGCTTGAGATCGGAGAAGCGGAAGCCTTCCTCAGCATCTGCAGCAACGGCGGCTGCAGCCTTATCTTCTTTCTTATCCATGACATTATAGACAACGAAAGAGAGCATGCCAATGCAGAGCATGGCTGCACCGAGACCAACAGAAGCAGAAACAGCTCCCATAGACTTCGCGAAAGGAAGGGCAAACTGAAGTGCTGCAGCAGTGCCGAATCGAGCCAAAGCCACCTGAACACCCATGGCCAAAGCCAGCTCATGACCAGTGAACCACTTGACAATGACTTTCGAAACAGTGATACCAGCAATCTCGGCACCTACACCATAGGTAGCAAAGCCAAGACAGGCCCAGATGACCTGCATCTGATAACCGAAGAGTTCGCCTTCGAAAGTATTGCTGACGGCCCACCACTTAATGAGTGCACCACCAAACATGAGAACGGTGGACATGACACCTGTAAAGCGGATTCCGAACTTATCAAGGATAATGCCACCGAAGAACAGAAGACCAAGGAAGACGTTGAAGAAACCATAAGAACCCGAGAAGAATCCGTATTCATCGGAAGTCCAGCCAAGGCCAAGACCACCGTCTTCTTTTGCGGCTGTAAGCAATGGCTCAAGTGGCGACATAACGTCGGTAAAGAAATAGGCGAACATCATGGTGATTGACACAATAGCCAGCGCTGCCCATCGCGCTGCTGCCGAATCACTCAGTTTCTGGTGTAAAGAATCTGACATATTTTTTCTAATGTGAAATGTTTAATGTGGAATGTTTAATGCTAAATGATAATCATCTGGTGCGACGAGCAGAATGCGACTTTCCAGCCTTAGCTTCTGCTTCGGCTTCTGCAGCTTCAAGATCGACGGGTTCTTTGGTGCGACGATTCTGCTTCTCTGCTTTTTCGACGGATTTACCAGACTTCTTTGCTGCTTTCTTCTCTGCACGACGTGCAGCAGCAATGCTATCCTGCACTGCAATCTCTTCGGCCGTTGGCTCATGTACCCAGATACTGTCCTTAAAGCCACGGAGTTCGGCTTCAATGCGCTCACGTGCCTCTGACAATGATGCACTGTCAGTATATTGCTGCATAAGATTCAGACCACGTGTGTTCTGCACTTTGTAAAGTTCTCCTTTGTATTTATTGAGCGTGAAATACTCTTCCATTGTGAGACGTGGCGCATTGTTCATGCCATCGAGCATGACCATGTGACCACGGAGCAGCGGACGAAGATCTTCAAAGTTGATCCAGCACATCGGATAAGGAATAGCTTCGCCACCGAACTCACCGACTCTATGCAACACCGGACAGAGAGCCAGGACCTGTGCGGTGTAGCGACTGCCTGTCAAGTCATACTGCCATCGCTCCTTGAGGTAATAGCTCATGACTTCATTGCTGGGGACGTCGACTTCCTCTACACGATAGAGGGTCTTACCAGCACCAGCGGATTGTGTCTGGTATGGAACTTCGAACTTCTGAAGCATGTTCTCGATGTTGAGCTCATATTTTTCTGTGAAGATCTCACGACCGTCAAGATACTCATAAGCCTTAAGCTGACCATTGCACAAAGCCTCCATGATGACACGGAAGAGATTGGTCATACCATCGACCGGTTCTATCGGATAATAGAGCGTTGCATTGTCGCCAACGTTCATATCAAGTTCACGATAGACGACGTGCTGCCAAGGTACGTACTGTGGCTCCTGTCGCTGATATTCGGCAAAAGCCTGCTGACGCAAGGTCATGCCCTCAGCTACTTCAGAAGGCTGAGTGCCAGTCTTTTTCTGTGCGGTCTTCTTGGTAGGAACCGTACGAATCGGAACGGTTTCATGCTTTTCGGTTTCGACAGAAGACTCAATCTTCTCCGACTTTGCGGTAGTCTTTTCTTTCTTTGCAGAAGTCTTCTCTGTCTTCTGTGAAGAAGAACCTGAAGAACGACGACGCACACTCACCTGTGCAGATGCATCGCACATCAGCATAGAAAGAAGAACGAATATAGTTAGTTTTTTCAGTGTCATTGAATATAGCTTGAAGATCAATTCACAATAATTTCAATAGGTGACAGCGTACGCTCCAATCCGTCAGGACCTACTGCCTTAACTCGCGTAATGAAGAACTTCTTTCCACGCTGCAGTCGGTTGATAGCTGTGCGCTGACGCTCTGAATAATCGGCCGACTGGCTGTCTTCAGGAATGTCATTGCCCATAGAATCGAAAATATCTACACGGAATGATTTGACCGAAAACTCTACGTTGAGCAAGCCATCGTCAATGGCGGCATGAATACCACCAGCACCCAGTAATGAGGCTTTACTGATAGGCGTTCCTCCTTTATAACGGACGGTATTTCCAGCGGCATCCTTCACTAGGAAGTAAGGTGTAGGATCAGGCAGACGACGCACACGGAAAGCGGTCTGACTGACGGTGACACTTCGTCCATTCTGCTGTGCTGTAACAGTAATAACAGCCTCCTGATTGACGGTCTTTGGCTTGGCCACCCAGCCATTGCCACTACGCGTGAGTGTACCATTGGTCATGCTGGCACTTACCTGACTGGCGGCAATACCTGGTACGGAGATGCTGAGCGGATTGTCAATACCAGCATACATGACATTCATCATGGTGTTTGAGACGGTGGCTACAGGTTCGCTGACAAAGTAATCGGTTTCAAAAGGCAACTGTTCGGCACTGCCATCTGGCTTACGGACTTCAAGATAACCTTTGAGGGTCTGGATACCTTCACGACCAGCGGTAGTGGTGTAATAGTTACTACGCTCTGGATTGTAAAGCTGGTCACCAATATAGATAGATGGCGTCTGCGTAGTATCGACAGCAGCCATAACAATCTGTGCTTCGAAGGTAGAACCGCGCATCACGTTACGCGAGGTAGGGATGACGAAGGCGCTCATCTGATTGACACGCACATCACCACGATCGACGCTCTGCATCAGACTCTCGATAGCGTGTCCTTCAGCATTATTGACATCACCTTGTATCTTGGCCAGGATAGTCACAGCAGCAGCTACAGGGATGTTCTCGAACATGGCCGACTGCCAGGTCATCATGGATCCTTCAGGATCTTGAGTAGCGAGATACTGGCTTACGACACGTCCGTCTGGCTCAGGTAATACGGAAACTAACTGAGAGCGATAAGCCTCTAAACGCTGACGCAACTGCGAACCGCGGTTGTGACGATCGGATAGCATAATCTGGTTCACGGCTTCGAGATTCTCGCGGTTGCGGATATTGGCAGGATCAGCTTTCTTGCCATCGGCCTCTATGGCTATCTCCTGCTTGAGCGAGTCAATAAAGAGCAAGAGCGAAGCTGACTGCTGACGCACCTGCTGTGCAGCCTGATACCAACGAGCTACCTTCTCAGGATTCTGCTGGTGTGCACGGTCGAACTCCTCATAGAGTTTCTGATTGCGCGACTGTGCACCGGCATTGCTCGCATCGAGCGCGTCTTCTACATGCTTGAAGCCTGAAAGGACGTCGCTTGACACGTTCAAAGCCACCATGGCCAGAAAGACGATATACATCAGGTTGATCATCTTCTGACGGGGAGACAGTCGGGTATGATTGGCAGACATATTTTTTAATTTGAATTATTCATGGCCTTGATCATGCGGCCATACATCTCGTTAAGCTGCTGCAGATTCTGCACCAACTGCTGTGTCTGCTGGCTCACCTGTTCAATAGAACCAAGCTGAGAACTGACGCTCTTGAGCTGAACCTCGTAAATGGTATCCAAACCCTGAACACTGCGGTTTAAGGCTGCCATCTGATCAGAGATCTGCTTGAGCTGGTCAACGTACTTCTGAGTAGCATCGTTCACTTCCTCATTATTTATATTAAGAGGAGAGATATTTGGGACACCAGCCATATTAGCTGCAGGAGCTACATTCGCTGGGGATGCACTGCCTCCACCGTTAATCACAATCGTGCCATTAGCAGGGATACCACCACCTACAACGGTGATATTGCCACCGTTGCCAGAAGTAGCAGACA